>JBKJMP010000054.1:0-4164 GCA_046596395.1 Gemmatimonadaceae bacterium | reverse complement strand
CGCTCGGAGAGCACGAGTGATTCGTCGCCGCTGAACAGCACGACGGCCACGCCCGGAACCTGCGCCGCGATCTGCTCCGCCGCCTCGATGCCGGAACCGTCCGGCATGTGGACGTCGAGGAGCACGACGTCGGGCACGACGTCCTTCGCCCGCTCGATCGCTTCCCGGCCCCCACTCACCTCGGCAACGACCACGTGGCCCATGGTGTTGAGCAACTCGACGAGCAGCGCGCGGGCGTTGTCGTCGTCTTCAGCGATCAGAATTCGAATCGCGCCGGAGTCGGCCATTGCTTTCGTGAATGTGGTTGTTCGTGGGGAAACTTGAATCTGCTTGGTGTTACACGTCTCCCGCAATCTGCGCGAGTAAATCAACCGCGGCTACCGGCTTCCTGAGGGTGAAGTCACATGCGGGATCCTGCTCGTTTCTCGGCTCCCAGCCCGTGACCACACCGATGCGCAGTGCAGGGCGTCGCTCGCGCGCGAACGCAACGAGATCCCACCCACTCCCGTCCGGCAGGCCGATATCGGTCACCAGCACGTCGAGAGCAAAACTATCATCCTCGAGCCGTTCGCGCGCCTCCTCCAGGTCCCGCACTGCGCGAACGGTGTGTCCGTCACTTTCCAGCAGCGCCTGCATGAACTCGCGGCTGTCGGTGTGATCCTCGACGAGCAGGATGCGGCGCGCCATGCGCGGACGCCGAGCCGGCTCGGCGGCGGGTATGAGCACGGGGCCAGCGGCGGGAAAGACCAGTCGCACGGTCGTGCCTTCGCCAGGCACGGAGTCGATCTCCGCGCGCCCGCGATGGCGTCGCGCAATGCCATACACTTCCGCGAGACCGAGTCCCGTCCCGTTCACGCCCTTGGTGGTGAAGAAGGGCTCAAAAGCGCGCTCGCGCACTTCCGTGGACATCCCGACCCCGGTGTCGCTCACCTCGACGCTCACCTCGGAGGTGCCCGCCGTGGTGCGGATGCGCAGTGTGCCGCCGCCAGCCATGGCATCGAGACCATTCTGAACCAGGTTGAGCAGCGCCTCGCGCAGCTCGCCAGCGATGCCGCGAACCATTGCGCCCTGCGCCAGCGACTCCTCGAGCTTCACGATGCCGCCCTTCGCGCGCTCCTGCCAGAGTGGCCGCGTCATGGCGACTACTTCCTCGACCATCGTTGACAGGTCGACCGTATCCTCACGCGAGCCGAGCAGCGGCTCCTGACGGATGAACCGCCCGACGCGGGCGGCGGTGGCGGCGCCCGTCTCTGCCGCGCGCGCGATACGGAGCGCGTAGTCGCGCACCGCGACCGGATTCTCCGCGTTCATCTCGAGCAGGTACGCCGCGGCCATGATGGGGTTGAGCGCGTTGTTCACGTCGTGCATCACGCCGGCCGCGAGCTGGCCCACGGCGGCGAGACGACGATCGCGCGACGCGGCCTCCTGAAGCGCGAGCAGCTCGCCCGTGCGCTCCTGAACCATTCGCTCGAGACGCTCGGCTTCCGTCTGCACCCGCTGCTGGAGTCGTGTGCGCTCGGTCACATCCCGCTCGACCGTCACGGCGCCCCGCACGCGGCGATGCGGATCGTAGAGCGGATTCGAGTTGACCTCGATCACGGCGGGAGCGCCGCCCGGTCCGCGCCGCACTTCGAGCGTCTCCCCGCGCACGCGCTCGCCCCGCAGTGCGCGCGCAGTGGGATGCTCGTGCACGAAGAGCGTCGTGCCCATGAGCGTGCGCGGGCGGTCGAGCTGCCAGAGCTCGCGCAGCGTTTCGGGTCGCGCTGGCGCGTGCTCCTGCTGTGCCTGGGCGTTCGAGCGGACGGTGCTCCCGTCGGCGTCCACGACGCGCACCGAGTCCGGGAGCACGTCGAAGATCGACTCGAGCTGCGCGACGCTGCGCGCGAGGTCCTCGCGCAACTCCTCGCGCTCGGTGACGTCGCTCCCCGCGAACAGCACGCCGCGGTTGCCGCGGGCGTCGGTGAGAGGAACGAAGGTGGCCTCGACCAGCCGCCTGCCGCCCCGCTGCTGGAACGGAACCCGGACGGACACAACGGGGACGCCGCCGGCGGCGATGTCCACTTTTTCGGTCAGATCGGCGAGTGCGTTGGGGAATGCATCGTAAATCGAGCGGCCCACCGCCTGCGATGCGTCGAGCCCGGTGAGGTCGCGGTAGCGCGCATTCGTGGCGACGAGCGACAGCGTCCCGTCGAACACGGCCACCGCGAGCGGAACGGCTTCCAGCAGCGCATCGAGGCGGGCGAGCTCGGCGCCGGAGCCGGGAACGGAGTCGAGGGCGGATGTCAGCATCGTTCACTCCAACTTCGCGTCCGCCCTCGCGAAGTCAATGCGGCAGGTCACACGTTCCCCCGCCACCGATCAACGTTTCGTAATGAGGCGCGCGCCGCGTACAGGCCGCCAAAACCGCCGCCGATGATCACCACGCGCGGACGCCAGCGCTCCTGCGCCATTACGCCGCCTTCTTCACACCCGACAGCGCGCCGATCGTCATGCCGACGATCAACACCGTCATCGCACCGATCACGTTGTGCCAGAGGAACGAGATCTCCGGCGCGCCGAAGTTCACTGCAGCGACGGCGCTCATCCCTGCAATCAGCCCCACGAACGCACCGAGACCACTGGCGGTCGGAATCATTGCGAGGAGGAAGACGCCGAGGATCGAACCGTAGAAGAACGAGCCGAAGCGATTGACGACCTCGATGAGCGACCCGAGGTTACCGGCGTACGTCGCAACGACGCAGGCGAAGAGCCCCCAGAATGCCGTTGCCGCCTTGGACACGTTGAGGAAATGCTTGTCCGATGCCTCAGGCCGAACCCAGCGCCGGTAGAAGTCGATGACGGTGGACGTCGCGAGCGAGTTCAGCTCCGCGGCAATACTCGACATGGCGGCGGCCATCACGCCGGCGAAGAACAGGCCCGCCAAGCCGAGCGGGAGCTGCTCGAGCACGAACCGCGGAATGATGTAGTTGACGTCTCGCGTCGGCTCGCCCGTCGTGCGTCCGGCGAGCTCCAGCGCTTCGGTGCGGACCACGGTCACGGCAGAATCGCGCGTCCGGAATTCGCTGGCCGCCATCTCGCTGGACCCGTCGTCGCGATCATTGGTGCTCGCGACTGCGCGCGCTGCCACCTCTCGCGCGCCCAGCGCCGTGCCGTACCGCGACTCGAGCTCCGCGTACACGGCGGGCTCCGCGGCACGCGCCGAGCGCTCGTGCGCCGGATTCCACAGCAGCGGCGGCGTGACGAATTGATAGAAGACGAAGACCAGCACGCCGATGAGCAGGATCAACGCCTGCAGCGGGATCTTCCAGTACGCACTCATCAACAAGGAGCTGCGCGCCTCGTCCACCGACTTGGCCGTGAGGTAGCGCTGCACCTGGCTCTGGTCGGTGCCGAAGTACGACAGCATCAGGAAGGTCCCGCCGATGATGCCGGACCAGAACGTATACGTGTCGGTGAGGTTGAACGAGAAATCAAAAGTCTTGGTGCGTCCAACCGCGCCCGCGATGTGCAGGGCCTCTCCAGGTGACACGGGAATGCGCACGAGCAGTACGACGACGAGCGCGATGATCGCGACGACGATGAGCAGCATCTGCTTCACGTCCGCCCACGTGACCGCCTGGACGCCGCCGATCATCGTATACAGCACGGTCGGGATGCCCATCAATGCGACGGACCACGTAAGGGGCCACCCGAAGATCGCGGAGAAGACGATGGCGGGCGCGGCGAGAATCGTCCCGCACGACATGCCGCGCGACAGGAGGAACAAGAAAGCGGTGAGCGACCGCGTCTTCGCGTCGAACCGGCGCTCGAGGTACTCGTACGCGGTGTAGACCTTCGCGCGATGCAGGAACGGCACGAGGGTGACGCCGAGGATCACCATCGCCAGCGGCAGCCCGAAGTAGAACTGCACGAAGCGCATGCCGTCCACGGCGCCCTGCCCAGTGGTGCCGATCATCGTGACGGCCGAGAGCTGCGTGGCCATCACGGAGAGCCCGACCGCCCACCACGGGATGCTGCGGCCCGCGAGAAAGTATCCCTCGATGCTCGTCGTGTTCTTCGAGCGGCGCAGGCCGTCGATCGTGACGTACGCGAGCCAGAAGATGACGGGCATCGAGGGATACTTTCTCGCGGGCCGCAGCATCCCGTGGTGGGCGGTCGGGCTCT
>JBKJMP010000679.1:0-6978 GCA_046596395.1 Gemmatimonadaceae bacterium | reverse complement strand
CCGGTGAAGTCGGCGAACCCTGGATTGTCGAGAAAGGTGATCTTCTGGACGCCGTCAACGAAGACGTTCACGAGGTTCGTCGCCGCATCGCGCGTGATCACCGTCATTGCCAGCTGGTTCGCCGTATACGTCCCCGCCGGCCCACCCGCAGCCGGATAGAAGACCGGGCCGGTACCGAGTGAGTAGTATCCGTTGTCGCTCGCGCGGTCCTTGAAATCGAGAATTTTCTGCCAGCCGCTCTGAACATCGAAGCTGGACTGGATGGCCACGGAGAAGCTCGTCCCGCTGGAGAAGACGTTCGAGAGGGACAACCCCTGGTTTGGGAGGAACGAGTATCCGTTCGCACTCAGGGTCCCTCCGTAGGACACCAGGCTGGGACCGGCGTACAAGTCGGCAAGCGAATTGTTCAGGTTGTACACATGGGTTTGCGCGGTGGCAGACGACGTCGGCGCGGACAGCAGCGTCACGAGCGTTACGACAATGGCGGCGGATTTTTTCATTGGGCGCCTCACGGGGATGGCGTACAGGTTCGCGGCGTACGACGAACAACTGAATCGCAAGAATGGGGCGGTCATCAGTGTTCGAACCTACCATCACGAAGAGCAACCCTCACAACGACTTGCGGCATTCGGTCCAGCGCGGCCTATTGCCCGTCGCCAAGGATCTGTGGTGCGGACGCCACACACTTGTGGATTCGATACAGCCCATCGATCCGGCAGCCACATGCGCGCGGCGTCGTAAATACGTGAGCTTACGCCGGGCAACTTGCGCTGGCGTATGAGATAGTTTCGGCGTGCAAGCCGAACACAAACGCCCTTGGCGAGCATAGCGCTTGACGCGACTGAGATCGACACAGCGCTTAATCCAACGATTGGTACGCTTTCCAACTCGCGGCAACATTCGGTGCGGTGCTCGGACTGTACGTGAGGCGACCACGCATTGATGCCGGCTTTTGCGCTTGTCGGGCGTTCGATTTCGCGCTCCGCAACGAGGAGTGCGCGCCATGGTCACCGGGACCTTGCACGAGTTGGCGAGAGCCGATATGCTAGCGGCCCAGATCGCTTACACCCTCCTCCCGGCTAACAACATGAGCGCAAGAGTGGCAGTGCGAATCGGCCTCCTGGGCATCCTTGCTGCCGTCGACCCGATCGCTGGACAATCGTCCTATCCCAGCTACCTCCCGGGAATGACGACGTCGGTCGTCTATTCGTATGTGGACTCATTGGCGGCGGGCTGGAACGCGGGAGGAAATTGCAGCCAGTACTCGAGCCTTATGTCGGCAAGCGCAGTATCGCAGACGTGCTACTTCGGCGCGGCGACGACGGACCCCTACAACGTTGCGCGTAACATCGGCAGCCTGACGACGACCGGGATGGCGTCTGTGTCTGGGTCCACGCTCCGGGCTCGCACCACAATGACGGGGACGCTGAATCGAGGCTATTACCTGATCGCCGACGCCGGAGCCAGTTACCAGGACCGAGTGATGCTGAGCGGTGGTTCTGGCGCAACGACCGTTCGTTTTGACTGGTCGCTCCACGGCACCGCCTCGGGGTTCTCGTCACCAGGCGGATCAACCAACCAGTCGTGCACGAATGGCTTTCTTGCTGGTCGTCTCGATTTCGTTGGGTGGAACACAGTCAACCCCGACGGAAGTCCTGCGCAAGGTACGGGGCAATCTTCACCGTGTCACACCGGCGACGGAACGACAACGATGGGGAGCTTTAGCGTACCAATCACGCACTTCACGAACGGTGCGCTCGCCTATCAACTCACGCTCGTCGCGTTCGGCCGATACATAACGAATGATCCTGCGTATCCCTCCTCCGCGCTCAACTATGTCTCCGATTTCTCCAATTCCGCGCAACTCACAGCCCTCCACGTCTTCGACGCCGCGGGAACTGACATTACGGGCAGCTATAACGTCTCTTTCGGCGGCGCGGGCATCGCGGCAGTCGTGACAGCGACGCCGGAACCCGCCTCGATCCTTCTCGTTGCCTCAGGGCTCATCGGTGTCGCCTTCAGCGCGCGACGTCGCCGATTCTGATCGACTCGGAACGCACACGACGAGAAACCCGCGGCGCCGTACTCGCCGCGGGTTTCTCTTTCTCGTCTCAAGCTCAGGTGCGGACCGTCAGGGCCGCCGCGTCCCCGACGCGAAGATCTCGTCATCGTCCCCGCGGACGTCGAACGTCACGGCCTTTCCCCCCACCCGCTTGAACTCGAACACCATGTCGGGCCGCAACACCTCGTAGATCTGGCCGCTCTTGTCGTAGAGTCCAGGCGCGAACCAGTCCGGCGAGAGGCGCAGCATCGCGAACTTGTTCATGTATGTGTCCGCCGGAATCCACTCGGCCTTGAGCGTGCCGTTCTCGTAGGTGACGATGAACCGCCGGGACACCGGCGTGCCGTTCGGCCCCTTCTCCGAGTAATCCCACTCGCCAACGAACGCCCGCGCATCAGCCTCGGGCATCTTCTCCGAGAGCGAGGGCTCCACCTCGACGTCCATCGCGATGCGCGTGCGCTCCCAATCGAGCGCGAGCGTGCCGCCGTTCGCTCGCAGGGCAGGGAAGGAGAACGAGAGGACGTCCGTGAACGGCACTTCCTGCCGCTTCACCGGGAAACGCAGCTGGGTCGCGTTCGAGTCGGGCGGGTCCATGTGAAAGATCCGCGTCTTCGGCTCGAGCACCGCCGTCCAGTCGCCCTCCTTCTTCACGACGAGCCAGACGGAATACTTCCCCTTCGCCACCGGCCGGCCGTTGATCCGCACGTTGCGGCTGACGTCGAGCGTGGTGGCCCAGTTGGCGCCCGGCGTCCACACCTCGTCCCAGTGCACCGCCCGCGTCCCGAAGATCGGGTCGCGCCCGCGCGACCGTGGCCTTGAATATTCGACGGAGACCTTGGTCCCATCAATCGTCTGCGTGACTTGCCCGAGCTCGCTCGCGCGAATCTGCGCATCGGCGTGAGACGCGAGACCCAGCGCGGCGATCACCGCGAGCGACGCACCACGCAACGCGCTCATCCGAACTTCGCGTCCACGGCCACGCGGATCTCGTCGAGCGTCTTGCCCGCCTTGTGCAGGCGGGCTACCAGCCGCCCCTGTCCCTGGCAGACGCCGCACTCGAGCGCCATCGCCTTCCCCTCGAAGCACGAGAGCAGCGAGTAGAGATCCGGCTCGTGCGCGCAGTTGCAGTTGCAGCGGATGCCGTCCATCACCGCGGGGATCTCGCGCACGGAGTCGAAGAGTGAAATCAACTTCGGCTTCGAGACGAGCTGCTCCTTCGCGAGGACGTTCGCGCCCGTGATGCCAGCGCGAGGAGTGGGGTGCGCGGCGCGCGTGTGCGCGAACAGGTTACGCCGACCAGCCACCATCGCGGCACCCGCAATGGCGAACGTGCGAAGAAAGCTTCGTCGAGTATCCATAGTCGTCATCCTAAGCGCACCGTTGTCATCCTGAGCGTAGCGAGGGATCTGCACCTGCTGTTGCGCCTCCGAACCTTACCCCTCCAACTCCTCGATGGTTCTCGGCCAATCCTGCCGGAGAAGCCGAGAGAGCGCCCGGTCCGCGAGCAACCGCCCCTCCGTCTGGCACCGCGCGCAGTAGTTCGTCTCGTTGTCGCGATACCGGATCCGCTGCACCGGCGTCGCGCACACCGGACAAGGTTGCCCATATCGACCGTGCACCGCCATCCCTTCACGAAACGCTGTCACTTTCTCCGGAAAGCCATCGCCCGTTTCGGCCCGCATGCGGGACGTCCAGTCCACCAGCGTGCCCTGCGTTGCCGCGAAGAGACGCGTAATCTCCGTTTCGTCGAGCCGGTTGGTGAGCTTCAGCGGAGAGAGCCGCGCGCGATGGAGAATCTCGTCGGAGTAGGCATTGCCGATGCCGCTGAAGAGCCGCGGATCCGTGAGCGACCGCTTGAGCGTGTGATTCTCCCTCGCAAGCCGCTCGGCAAACTCGTCGCGCGTAGCCTCGAGCACCTCGAGCCCGCCGCGCGCAAACTGCTCGAGCGATGACCGGCCACGCACGAAATGCAGCGACGCGCGGCGCTTGCTGCCTGCTTCGGTCAGAATCAGGCGTCCCGACGTGAATGCCAGCTCCGCGAGCGCGATGCGTGCAGGCACCTTTGTCCGCGAATCGTTCGGAATCCACCGGAACCGGCCGGCGATCATGAGATGGATGACGATGAACAGTTCCCCCTCGAGCTCGATGACGATTCGCTTTCCCCCTCGCTCGACGCCGACCACCGTCGCGCCGACGGCGAGCTCGAGTGGCGGGTCAACCGTTCGGAGCACGAAGACGTTCAACATCGCGAACGCCGTGAGCTGCTGCCCCACGATTCGCTTCTGGATGCTTTCTATGTAGACGGTGACGTCGGGTAGCTCCGGCATTCGACCATATTGACCATGCCGGAACCGTCACCGCAACTTCCTTGTCATCCTGAGCGCAGCGAAGGATTCGGTGTTGTCATCCTGAGCGCAGCGAAGGATCTGCACGTGCAGTTCCGCATGTCACCACTACCCGCACAGTCGTCGCCATGTCCAGGTTCCGCCTGACCCGCATCGCAGTCGCAACGCTCCTCCTCGCCGGCGCACCTTCTATAGAAGCGGCTGCCCAGCAACGCGTCCTATCGGCGGTGGACTATGCGGTCGCCGAGCGCGCGCTGAGCGGCTACACGGCGCCGCTGGTGACCGGCACGGGTGTGCGGCCCACATGGCTAGCTGACGAGCGGTTCTGGTATCGCGTGACCACCGTGAACGGCGCCGACTTCGTGCTCGTCGATCCCGTGAAGGGGACGAAGGCGCGCGCGTTCGACCAGGCGCGGCTCGCCGAAGGACTCGCGGCGGCGACGGGGTCGCGGTACGAGGCGAGCGTGCTGCCGTTCCAGACCTTCGAGTATGCGCCCGATGGGTCGGTCCGGGTGCGCGTCGGAGAGCGGCGCTTCGAATGTAATGCCGAGACAGGGCGGTGTAGCGCAACGGTCGATGATCGCGAGGCGCTGTCGATGCCGCCTGGGGCCGGCGGCCGCGGTGGCCCGCCGCCCGAGGTTCGCGCCCCCGATGGACGGCGCTCCGCGTTCATTCGCGACTTCAACCTCTGGTATCGCGACGTTGCGACCGGTCGTGAGACGCAACTGACGAGCGATGGGGTGAAGAGCTTCGGCTACGCGACCGACAATGCCGGTTGGAAGCGCAGCGCGCGTCCGATCCTGATGTGGTCGCCCGACTCGCGGCGCATCGCCACCTTCCAGCAGGACGAGCGCGGCGTTGGGCTCATGCATCTCGTCACGACGTCCACCGGCCATCCGCGTCTCGACTCGTGGGCGTATCCGCTCCCGGGCGACAGCATCGTGACGACCATCCAGCGTGTCATCGTCGACGTGGACGTCCCGAAGGTCACGCGGTTCAAGATGCCTGCTGACCAGCACCGCTCCACGCTGTGCGACGACATCGCGTGCCGCGGTTCGGACTGGACCGACGTCGAGTGGTATCCCGATGGATCGCATGTGGCGTTCGTCTCCAGCTCGCGCGACCACAAGCGCGCGCAGTTCCGCGTCGCCAACGCGACGACGGGTGATGTGCGCGACGTGTTCGAGGAGAGCGTGGTAACGCAGTACGAGTCCGGCAACGGCAAGGCGAACTGGCGCGTGCTGCCGGCGTCGAGGGAGGTGATCTGGTTCTCCGAGCGCGACGACTGGGGCCAGCTCTACCTGTATGATCTCACGACCGGAAAGCTGAAGAGCCAGATCACGAGCGGCACCGGCAACGTGACGCAACTGCTCCGCACCGACGAGAAGTCGCGCACGCTCTGGTTTGGATGCGTCGGCAAGACGCCGGGGCGCGATCCGTATTTTCGCCAGCTGTGCCGCATCGGGATGAACGGCAAGGGGTTCACGGTCCTCACGCCCGAGAATGGCGATCACGACGTAATGATGTCGCCGTCGGGCAAATGGTTCGTGGATACGTATGCGCAGCCGAACGTCGCGCCCGTGAGTGTGCTTCGCGATGCGAACGGCAAGATCGTGCTCGCGCTCGAGAAGGGCGACATCAGCCGCCTCGCCGCCACCGGGTGGAAGCCGCCGCAGCCCATCATCGTGAAGGGGCGAGACGGTACCACCGATCTCTACGGCCTGATGTACACGCCGCGCAATCTCGACTCGACCAGGAAGTACCCGATCGTGAACAAGATCTATCCTGGTCCGCAGACCGGCAGCGTCGGCAGCCGGCAGTTCAGTCCATCGCGCGGCGACAACCAGGCGCTCGCGGATCTTGGCTTCGTCGTCGTGGAGATCGACGGGATGGGAACGCCGTGGCGCTCGAAGTCGTTCCACGACGCGTATTACGGCCACATGGGCGACAACACCCTTCCCGACCAAGTGAAGGGAATGCAGGAGCTTGCCGCTCGGCACTCATTCATCGACATCGACAAGGCGGGCATCTGGGGCCACTCGGGCGGCGGCTTCGCGACGGCGGGGGCGATGTTCCGGTATCCCGAGTTCTTCAAGGTGGGCATCGCGGAGTCTGGCAACCACGACAACAGGGCTTACGAGGACGATTGGGGGGAGCGGTATCAGGGGTTGCTGGTGAAAAATCCCGATGGCACCGACAACTACACGGCCGAGGCGAATCAGGTGCTGGCGTCGAAGCTGCGCGGGAAGTTGTTGCTCGCGCACGGGACGATGGATGACAACGTGCCGCCGAACAACACGACGTTGGTGGTGGATGCGTTGATCAAAGCGAACAAGGATTTTGATCTATTGATGTTGCCGAATATCGGACATGGGTTCGGGGCAATGTCGAATTACATGATGCGGCGGCGGTGGGATTATTTCGTGAAGCACCTGATGGGTGCGGAGCCGCCGAGGGAGTATGAGATCAAGCCGCCGGTGCCGGGGAGGTTAGTGCCGTAGGGGGCGTGGGTTGTGGTAGGGGCCGTGGTTCGACGGCGGCGCCCCGCAGCCCAAATCGAAACCCCTGCGG
>JBKJMP010000645.1:0-3574 GCA_046596395.1 Gemmatimonadaceae bacterium | reverse complement strand
TCGAAGTGGTTGAAGAAGGTCGGCGACGAGATCAAGCGGGACGAGCCGATGTTCGAGATCAGCACGGACAAGGTGGACGCGGAGATTACCGCGACCGTCTCGCCCTCCACCACGAGGATCTCGGCCAGCACACCGGCCGACGGCGCGGGAATCTCCGCGTCCACCTTGTCCGTGCTGATCTCGAACATCGGCTCGTCCCGCTTGATCTCGTCGCCGACCTTCTTCAACCACTTCGACAGCGTTCCCTCGGCGATGGATTCTCCCATCTGAGGCATGATGACGTCAACGCGAGCCACTGCGATTTCCTCTCACTCGGAGTTTCGAGATGCGCTGCGCGCCTTCCGCATGCGCCAGATGACCACCGTGGGGACCAGGAACAGTCCCGTTCGCGCCCCCCACGTCCAGTAAATGCTCCAATCGCACGGCGCACCGCTCTCAGGATCCACCTGACACCCCGTGGCGATGCCAACGAACTTCGCGATCAGCACCGCAATCATGCCACCAGCAGCCAGCCCAGCCACCGCGCTGAGGCAACCCACTCCAAGATAAGGCCAAACCCCGCCGCTCGTCTGCTCCGGCTCCACTGGCGGTCCCATTCGATCGTCGGCCACGGCTCAGTACGCGGCCAGCCGGCGCGCCGCCAACACGATGTCCGGCGTCTGCGGCAGCACGAAATCCTCGAGCGACGGTGCATACGGAAGCGGGACATCGTGCGCCGTCACGCGCAGGACCGGCGCATCGAGCCACTCGAAGCACGTCTCGCTGATGCGCGCCGTCAACTCGCCCGCAATCCCACCCGTACGCGTGTCCTCGTGCACGATCAGGACGCGGTTCGTCTTTTTCACCGTGGCAATAATGGCCTCGTCATCGAGCGGAGCGAGCGACCGCAGGTCGATCACCTCGACGCTCAGCCCATCCTCGCGCGCCAGTTGCTCGGCGGCTTCGAGCGCCTTGTAGACCGTGGCCGCATACGTGATGATGGACAGGTCCTTCCCGTCGCGCGCCGTGCGCGCCTTGCCGATGGGCACCACGTGATCGCCCGCCGGCATCTCACCCTTGATCCGGCGGTACAGGTACTTGTGCTCGAAGAACAGCACACAGTCGTCGTCGCGGATCGCGGCCTTCATCAGGCCCTTCGCGTCCTCGGCGGTACTCGGATAGACGACCTTGAGGCCCGGCGTGTGGATGAAGCCTGCCTCCGGATTCTGCGAGTGGAACGGTCCCCCTCGCACATACCCACCGCTCGGCCCGCGCACGACCATCGGACACGGCAGGAACGCGCGATACCGCGCCGTCGCGACGTAGTTCGTCAGCATGTCGTATGCATTCGCGATGAAGTCGATGAACTGCATCTCCACCACGGGACGCATGCCCATGTGCGCCGCGCCAGCGGCGGCGCCGACGATGCCGATCTCGGAGATCGGGCTGTCGATCACGCGCGACTCGCCGTACTTCGCCATCAATCCGTCGGTGACCTTGAATGCCCCACCATACGCGCCGATGTCTTCACCGATCATGAAGACGTTGGGGTCCCGCTCCATCTCCTCGAACAACGCTTCGCGAATGGCCTCGAGATATGTGATGGGTGCCATCAGTCGGCTCCCTTCGCAGCAACATCGAACGTGCCCCACCCTTCGGGACGTTCATTGACCTCCACCGCTGCGCGCCCGCCTTCGCGGAACCACAGCGGCCGTTCCGTCGGCGGATCGGCATAGATGCCCTTGAGCGCGTCGAGCGGCTCCGGCACCCCTGCTGCCTCAGCGATGCCGGTGGCCTCATCGATCTCTCTCTGCACGCGGGCATCGAGGTCCGCGAGCGTCTCTGCCGTGACACCCTCGCCCGAGAGTCGAGCGACGTACCGGTCGATCGGATCGTTCTCTCGCGCCCACCGGTCGATTTCTCCTTCGGGCACGTACGACTGGTTGTCGTGCTCCGCGTGCCCCTTTCGCCGGTACGACATCAGCTCGACGATCGACGTGCCCCCTCCGCTGCGCGCGCGATCCACGGCGCGTTTGGTCGCCTCGTACGTCGCGATGACGTCGTTGCCGTCGGCGCGCTCGCCGGGAATCCCGTAGCCAATCGCCTTGTCCACGAGCTGCGCCACCGCCGTCTGCTTCGACGTGGGCGTGGAATAGGCATACCCATTGTTCTCGATGATCACGACGAGCGGGCAACGCTGCACGGCGGCGAAGTTGATGCCCTCGTGAAATGCACCGGTGGACGTCGCGCCATCGCCCACGTAGACGAGGCCGACGCGCGACTCGCCTCGCATCTTGAGCGTGAGCGTAACGCCGGCCATCACCGGGACCATGTCGCCGAGAGGCGAGATCTGTCCGATGAACCCGCGTTCGGTGTCGCCGAAGTGGATGTTGAGCTCGCGCCCTCGCGTGGGCGAGTCGCCCTTGGCCATGTACTGCTTCAGGATCTCGACGGGAGTCGCGCCCTTCACGAGCATCGAGCCGAGGTTCCGGATCAGTGGCGAAAGGATGTCGCCCTGCTGGAGTGCGTACGCGCTGCCGACGGCATCGGCTTCCTGGCCGAGCGATCGGAACAGGCCACCGACGACTTTCGTCTGCCGGTAGAGGTTCACGAGCCGCTCCTCGAGCGAGCGCGTGAGTCGCATCCAATAGTAGAGCTCCAGCCGTTGCGCCGCAGTGAGCGACGACGCCATCAGTACGCCGCTTCGAGCGTGTGCGACGGGTCGTCGGAGCGATGCACCTGGACGAAGAACTTCTTGACGTTCCGATCGAGCCGGCTCTCGCCCATCTGGTCGGTGACCGCCTCGATAAACGTGTAGTGCCCGCCTTCGGGGCGCACGCTGAGCTTCAACGTGCCGAGCGGCCCCGAGAGCTGTCGCGTCCGCGCGGTGGTGGCGCCGGTGCTCATACCGAGCTCGCTGAAGAAGCGATCGGCGATGACGAGCACGTCAGCCGGCGTGATGTGAGTGCGATGAAAATGACGCATTACGGGGTCCCGCTCCGCTCTTGGAGCACGTCCTGCATCCACTGTGTCTTCTCGAGTGGCTTGCCGGCTTCACTGTGAAACTGGATGCCGACCGCCCACTGGCCGGCAACGACATAGTTGAGTTTCGCTGAATACGCGCCGACCTGCGGATTCTTGGTGAATCCGTCCCAGGTCCGCGCGCCGTCGATCGTGTTGGCGAAGATGCGTCCTTCGCCCGTCTCGATCGGTTGTCCCGTCTTCCGGTCGCGCACGAGGATCGTGTACAGGATCGGCTCGCGCGCGTGCGGTGGAATCGGGTCGCTCGTGATGGTGAAGAGATAGCTCGCCGTGCCCTGCCGCAACTGCGGCTTCTTCGGCGGGCCGCCGCAGGCGACGAGCGCCGCGAGGACGAGTGTCGTCGCGGCGGACGTGCGTGCGGCGCGCGCGCCCGTCACGACTGGTAGTACTCCAGGCCAAGGTGCGTGATCTGTTCTTCGCCCATGAGATGACGCAGCGTGTTCTTGAGCTTGGTCTGCTGGATGAACAGGTCGTGCTCCGGCTGCAAACCGGCGGCAGCCATGGGGCTCTTGTAGTAGAACGACAGCCACTCCTGAATCCCCTTCATCCCGGC
>JBKJMP010000459.1:0-3731 GCA_046596395.1 Gemmatimonadaceae bacterium | reverse complement strand
TGCGCGACGCGGCAGAGCGCGAAAAGCTGCCCACGATTCAGCAACTCAATACGGATCCGCGCTTCTTCCCGTACCGCTACGGCCAGGCGCTGTGGGCGTACGGGAAGAAGCGCGGATCCGTATTGAGTTGCTGAATCGTGGGCAGCTTTTCGCGCTCTGCCGCGTCGCGCAGCCACATCGCGGTGAGCGGGTTATCGCGGCCGAGCGAGAAGTACTCCGCCATGCCCTCGACGAGCCACAGCGGAAGGGTATTGAGGCGCTGGAGTCCACCCGGTCCTGCTTCCGCGACGCTGTACTGGAACACGTGCACCAGCTCGTGGCCGATCACGTGGTCGTTGTCGCCATACATGCCGGTGAACGGCATCACGACGCGTGTGCGCAGCCCTTCCGTGACACCGCCGGTGCCTTCGGAGAGAGCGTCGCCGATGACGTTGGTCTGCTGGAAGTCGGGCTGGTCCGCGTAGAACACGATCGACTTCCGGTCATACGTGTGCCGAAAGCTGTCCGATAACCGGGTATACCAGCGCTCCGCCATGCGCCCGCCGTCGTGCACGGCCAGCGACTCCGCGGGATAGAAATAAAGGTCGTGATGCTGCGTCCGGAGGATCCGGAAATCGAATTTCTCGTACTGGACCTTGTTGCGTCCGAAGTACTGTGCTCCCCCGCTGGCCGGGAGTGCGATAACGAGTGCACCGAGCAACGCGAGCAGCATCGCAGGGCGGGGGGCATGACGGGTCATTGTTCAGTCCCGCGGTCGAACCGCGACTGAGGGTCGTTTCAGCGACGCCGAGTAGACGGCGCCGCCTCCTGCGGGGGCAAGGTTGGTGCCCCGTCCCGCGTACTCTCTTGAGGAGACACCGCTCGCGACGGATCCCCCCTGTTCCACCCTCAGTCGTCCGTGCCGCCGCGCCGTTGCCGCTTGGTCTCTCCCCGCTTCTTCTTCTCCGTCAGCCGCGCCTCGCGGGCCCCGCGCGACGGCTTCGTCGGCTTTCGCCGCTTCTGCACCACCAGCGCACCCCGTACGAGCTCCACCAGCCGCTCCTCGGCCGCCTGGCGATTCCGTCCCTGGCTACGCCGAGCGCTCGAGACGACGCGAATCGAGCCCTCCCCATCGATGCGGGTCGCGAGCTTCGCGAGGACCCGCGCCCGGGCCTCCTCGTCGAGCGCCGTCGTGGTCCGCACGTTCCACAACAGCTCGATGCGCGTGGACGAGGTGTTCACGTGCTGGCCGCCCGCCCCGCCGGCCTTGCTGGCCCGGTAGGTCAGCTCGGCGCGGGGGATTCTCGTCGTCTCCGTGACGAGAAGCCACGATTCGGCCTCCATGCGTAACTCTGCTCGCTGCGAGTCGTCCATTTCCAGTAGTAGTGTGGCAGAATGCCAGAATCGCCTGAAGCGTTCTGCTCTGCACTTTGCGAGAGAATGCGTTGAGCACTCCCGGTCGAGCGACGTCTGAAAGCCCCATGATCTATATCGACCCCGCGCGTCTCATGCGTTGGGTCCATGTCGCGCGCATATCGATCGCGACGGCCATCTTCCTCGCGCCGCTCATCCTCGTGCTGAGGGGCGTGGCGCTCGACGACGATGGAAAGCTGGCGCTCGCGTCGATCATCTTCGTCATCACCGTCGTGGCAACCGCCGCATCCGTACTGTACCGGCGCTTCCACGCCGGGCGCGCGCTGCACCCGACGTTCTACTACCTCCAGTGCATCTTCGACTTGCTGCTCGTGACGGCGGTTGTCCATGTGACTCGGGAGAGCGGGGCCGGCACGTCGCAGTTCGCCGCACTCTACATCCTGGTCATCGCCACCGCCTCGCTGCTGTTGCCCGCCGGCGGGGCGCTTCTCGTCGCCGCCCTCGGCATTGTTCTATATGTAGCCGACTCGATCTGGACGCGTGACGCCAGCTTCACCGTCGGCGTATGGCTCCAGCTGGCCGTATTCGCCTTCGTCGCCGTCGCCAACGCCTACCTCAGCGGCAAGCTCAAGGAGGCCGGAGCGGGCACGGAAGCCGAGCTCGCGCACGTCCGCCTGCAGGCCGCGGACATCCTGCACAATATCCGCAGTGGCGTCCTCACGATCGACGCCAGCGGCAACCTGATGTACGCCAATCCGATGGCGGAGCACCTGCTGGGCCTCGATCTGGAGGCGCTCCTCGGCAAGCCGGTGCTCGGCGACATCCGTCGCATCGCCGCCGAGCTAGCCGACGCGCTCGAGCGATCCGTCGCCAACCGAGTGCGCACCACGCGAGCCGAAGGGATCATCTCCACAGTTGAGAAGCGCTTTCCCATTGGTGTGACGACCACCTATACCGACGGGGACGGCCGCCGCACCGACCGCACCGCGACGGCCATCTTCCAGGACATCTCCGACCAGAAACGCATCGACGCGTTGCGCCTGCGCGCCGAGCGTCTCGAAGGCATCGCCGAGCTGTCGGCGTCGCTCGCGCACGAAATCAAGAATCCGCTCGCGTCCATCCGCAGCGCCTGCGAGCAGCTGTCGCACTCACAGTTCTCGGGCAGCGACGAGCGCACGCTGGCGCACCTCGTGATGCGCGAGTCCGATCGCCTGAGCCGGCTGTTGTCCGAGTTCCTCGACTTCGCGCGCGTCCACGTTGCGCGCCTCGCCCCTCTCGACCTCGCCACGCTGGTGGACGGCACGCTCCCGCTCGCACGCGCGCATCCCGACCGGGCAGCGGGCGTGACGATCGTCGCCAACGTGGAGCCCAACGACTTCGTCATCGAAGGGGACGAGGACCTGCTGCACCGCGCCGTGTTCAATCTGCTGCTCAACGCCGTACAGGCGTCACCGCCCGATGGCGTGGTGCGGCTGGAGGTTCACGTGCCCACCGCGGAGCAGATCGGTTCCGCTGGCGCGTTTCGGCGCGGCGCCGTGGCCGTGAGCGTCACCGACAGCGGTCCTGGCATTCCACCGGAGATCCGCGACCGCTTGTTCGATCCCTTCTTCACCACGAAGCCCGGCGGCAGTGGGCTTGGGCTCGCCGTGGTCCACCGTGCCATCGATGCGCATCGCGGACTCGTGTTCCTCGACAGCGGCGCAACCGGCACACGCTTCACCATCGTCCTGCCATGCCTGTCGCGCACCGCGCGAGGGGCGATCGGGCAGCTCGCGATGTCTCCACCATCCACCGTGCTCACGTGAACGCCAATCGCATACCCTCCGTGCTCGTCGTCGATGACGAGCCAGGCATCCTCGAGTCGCTGGGCATCCTCCTGCGCAATGCCGGCTTCAACACGCACACCGCCCGCGGGGGGCGCGCGGGGCTCGAGCAACTCAATGCGCTTCAGCCGGACATCGTGCTCTCGGACGTCCGCATGCCCGACGTGGGCGGCGTGGAGATCCTCGCGGCGGCTCGGCAGCAGAACCCCGATACGCCGGTGATCCTGATGACCGCGCAGGCGACACTCCAGTCGGCGATGCAGGCGGTGAACGAGGGGGCGTTCTACTACCTCCAGAAGCCGTTCCACAACGACGAGCTCGTGGCCATCCTCAAGCGCGCCGCGGAGCATCGCGAGTTGCGCGTCGAAAACCGCACGCTGAAGCAGGAGATCAAGCGTCGCGAAGGGCCGCTCGGTTCGCGTCCGGTCGGCAACAGCCGGAGCTGGCTCGAGGTGCTGCGATTGGCGGAAACTGTGGCCCCCACGGAATCGACGGTGCTCATCCAGGGCGAGTCGGGGACGGGCAAGGAAGTCATTGCGCGCTACATCCACGATC
>JBKJMP010000189.1:0-3684 GCA_046596395.1 Gemmatimonadaceae bacterium | reverse complement strand
GCCCGAGCAGTCGAAGCCGCTCGACGGCGTGTTGCCTCCCCACGTGTACCGCACTCCGACGTATCGGTCTGCGGAATTGAGGACGCGCGCCGCCGTGGCGGTCGCGGCGGGCGACGCCGGATATCGGGCGCGCGACGTCGTGCGCGGTTCGGTGCGGGAGCGGGAGGAGCCGGAACCACCCGAGCGGGACGCGATCACGTCGCCCGCGAGGATGACCGTGGAGAGGACCGTTGACGGCGATACAGCGAATGTCCCGTTCGAGGCGCACCCCGAGAGGAGCACGAGACACGCGAGGACGCCGCCCGGGCGAGCGAGGGCAAGCGAAGTCATGACTCGCTGCAAGGCAGCTTCGGCGCCAGACGCGCTCGCCGAGCGAAGGCGTTGGCGCCGAGTGACTTAGCTCATGATGGTCGTCGTCCGCTCGCGCACCGATGTCCGTTATTGGGAACATCCGAGTGCAAGGCTGAGGACACTCCCCTGAGGGGGAGCGACGTCAGAACACGCGGATCGGCACCGGCGTGGGGAGATCGACGATCTGCTTCACGGTGCGCTTGGTCGCGGCCGCCTTGTACCACGCATCGTCCTTGCCGACACCGGTCGCGGTCATGAGACGCTTTCCGAGTGCGACGATCTCGGCGTTGTTCATCCGGATCGAGCCGTGCGACACAGCCTTGCCGATGGAGGTTGGTTGATTGGTGCCGTGCACGGTGCGCGGGGGATCGTAGATGAGTTGCGCGCGTCCCAGCGGATTTAGCGGATCGCCCGGCTGACGCGGCTTGCGCTCCTCGGCCCACGACTCGTCGGGGGGCGTCCATTCGGGATTGAAGACAACCTGCCTGATCGTCCACTCGCCGGTCTGTGTGGGCCACTGTGCGGAGCCGACCGCGACTGCGTGGGTCGAGACGACGGCTCCGTTCTCGTAGACGCTGAGCTTGCGGGCCTTGAGGTCCACTTCGACGCGCAGTGGCGACGTTGGCATTGGCTGCGGCTGGCTGCCGATCGTGTCGCCGGGCATGGCGGGCTGCGTGCTGGGCGCCGGGGCCATGTCAGCGGCGGCGGTGTCGGGCGGCGCCTTGTCGGCGCTGCTCACGGTGCATGCTCCAAGGGACATTATCGTCGCGGCGAACGCGACAGCGAGGGTGCTCCGTATTCCGAATCTCATCGTGATGCCTCCTGAGTGAAACACACTAGAAGGCAAGAGCCGTGCGCTTCTAGCTGCCATGGACACATCGCTTGTCGCAGCGAAGCCCTGCGCTCAAACAACCTCAGCTGAAGCCGACGCCTTAGCGTCGAATCGCTGTCACCTGCGAGCGTGCCCTCATGCTCCGTTAAACCAATGCCGCGCTCTATCCGCGGGCTGGCGTGCACGGCTATGTTCAGCCCACGCTCGACGACCGGAGGAGAGGGGGATGAGGCGTTTGCACCATTCATGACGCATGCGGGATCCGGTGTGAGTAACGCGACGACCGATCGCGCCCTCGATTTCCTTCCGATTGACGATGCGATTCGTTCGTAGGGCGTGCGCGATCTCCATCGCGATGCTGTTCGCCGCTCGGGCAGCCGCCGCGCAGGACCGGCCATGTGACCTTTCTCCACGCGCCCTCGCGCCGAGCCGCGATCTCTACTGCCTCGAGTTGATCGCCGCGCCAGCGACGCCGAACGCCACCGGACGCGTCGAGCTCGGGCTGGGCGACGGTCCATTCACCATTGCGGTGTCGCCGGACGGCATCCTGCGCTATCACCCCACGATTCACCTCGAAAACCTTCCTACTCCAGCGTCACTCGGCCGCTTCACGACGTACGTCGCATGGATCGCCCCGCCAGCGATGCACCCGATGACGAAGTTGGGCGCCGTGCGGAATGGGAGCACGCTCCTGCCCGCGATCGGCGAGGAGAAGTTCGTCGTGCTCGTCTCGGCGGAGCGGAATGCGAACGTCGTCGCGCCCGCGGGACGCGTAGTCCTTCGCGGCCAGTCACCGAGCACGCGGCTACAGCCACCGGACATCCAGCAGTTCGCGTATGGTGCCATGGTCGATACGTCGGTCGCACGCGCTGAGCCGCACGACATGTCGCGCATGCACGGCACGAGCGCGACACCGGACAGCAACGCGCGCTGGACGACCGTTCCAATGACGCCCGGCCTCCAGATGCTTCCAGCCGAGATGGCGTTGCGTCCGAACGTCGGCGCGTACCTGCCGCGCGCGGCGGCCGGAGGCGCGCCGGCCGCGCGACCGCGCGAGCTCGCACGATTGCGGAGCGGCGACACGCTGCGGCTCGTGGCCGGCATGGTGACGCGCACGTTCAAGGGAAAGCCGTACACCGTCTACGGCTTCAACGGCCAGTACCCCGGTCCGATGCTCGACGTCGCACAGAATGCCGAGGTGGTGGTGGAGCTCACGAATGCGATCGACCAACCGACCGCAGTGCACTGGCACGGCATTCGTCTCGACAACCGCTTCGACGGCGTTCCCGGGCTGACGCAGGACGCCGTTCTCCCCGGCGGGCGGTTCACCTATCGACTGCGTTTTCCGGATGCGGGCATCTATTGGTACCATCCCCACGTGAGGGAGGATACACAGCAGGACCTCGGCCTCTACGGCAACATCGTCGTGCGCTCGCCGCGCGCGGACTACTTCAGTCCCGCGCACCGGGAGGAAGTCCTCATTCTCGACGACGTCCTCGTGAACGACGTTGAAGGACTCGTGCCCTACGGCGCCGAGTCGCCGACGCATGCGCTCATGGGGCGATTCGGCAACCTCTTCCTGGTCAACGGCGAAACGCGCTGGTCGCTCGCGGCGAAGCAGGGCGAGGTCGTGCGGATCATGCTCACCAACGTCTCGAACACGCGCACGTTCAACCTCTCCTTCGGCGCGGGCGCGCGGATGAAGCTCGTGGGCTCCGACGTTGGCAACTATGAGCGCGAGGCCTGGGTCGGGAGTATCGTGATCGCGCCGGCCGAGCGGTACGTGGTGCACGTGCGGTTCGATGCGCCGGGTGACGTGGCGCTCGTGAACCGCGTGCGAGCCCTCGACCACCTCTTCGGGCGATTCTTCGCGGAGTCCGACACGCTGGGCGTCGTGCGCGTGGGCGCGGCGCGTGCGAGGCCGAACCTTGCGCCGAGCTTCTTGCGGACGAGGACGGATACGGCGGTGGTGGCGGACGTCGCACGGTATCGGCGGACGATGCGCGAGTGGCTCGCGCGAGCCCCGGACCGCTCGCTCGTGCTTACCCTGCGTACGCGCGATCTGCCATTCGCGACGCGGCGGATGATGGAGATGGATTCGATCTACTTTGCGCCGATCGAGTGGACCGGCACGATGCCGATGATGAACTGGGCGTCCACCGGACAGCAGGTGACGTGGGTGCTTCGTGACCCCGCAACGGGCAAGGAGAACATGGACGTGGACTGGCGCTTCCGTCGCGGCGCGGCGATCAAACTGCGCCTGTCGAACGAGCGGCAGAGCTTCCACGCCATGCAGCACCCGGTGCACCTGCATGGGCAGCGCTTCCTCATACTCGCGGTGAACGGGGTTCGGAGCGAGAATGGGGTCTGGAAGGACACGGTGCTCATTCCCGCCGGGGCGACCGTGGACCTGCTGGTGGAGATGACGAATCCCGGCCGATGGATGCTGCACTGTCACATCGCCGAGCACCTGTCGTCGGACATGATGATGGCCTTTACAG
>JBKJMP010000174.1:0-25036 GCA_046596395.1 Gemmatimonadaceae bacterium | reverse complement strand
ATCGTGGTTCCGCGCGCTCGCGCGGGACAGGTATTCCTCTGGATACTCCTCGAACACGACGATCACCACCGCCTCACCCTGCCGCAGTCCCTCGGCGGCGAACTGGGTGGCGAAGGTGGTCTTGCCGCTGCCCGCCGGTCCGGCGAGCATCACCGCGTCGCCGGAGGGGATGCCACCGCCCATGATCTCGTCGAGGCCTGGTACGCCGGTGGGGAGGCGTTTTCCCACTGTCGAGCTGCGCTCGTACCCTTGCTGTGGAATGCGTGGGAAGATCTGGAGGCCGGCATTGGTGATGCGGAAGGTATGGAGGCCGGGCATCGGCGCGCGCCCGCGCACCTTGATCGCCTGGATCTTCCGCACGACGGAGTTGCGATCGGCCGCCTGCGACAGCCAGAAGACGCCATCGGCCACGGTGAAGATCGGATTCTGCTGCTCGCGCTCGCTGTACTCACCGATGAGGAACGAGGTCACCTCCCACGTGGTGAGCTGCTGCGCGAGGCGCTGGATGAAGTGATCCAGGGTCATCGCGTCCGGTGGCACGGGGCCCTGCGCTTGCCCAACGAACGTCCGAAAGGAATCCACGACGACGATCGACGGCTCGAGGCGCTCGACCTCGGCGACGATTCGCGCGAGTACCACCGCCAGATCGCCGTGCAGGGCTTCCTCGCTCAGGTTCAGGTAGTGCACGGCGGACCCGACCATCGAGGCATCGAAGAAGCCGAACTCGCGCTGGTAGCGCAGCATCTTGACCGTCGGCTCGCCGAGCACCGTGAAGTAGAGCGCGGGTTTGGCGACGGAGGCATTGGCATAGATGATCTGCTGCGCGAGCGTGGTCTTTCCCGTGCCGGGACTTCCCGCGATGAGGTTGAAGGAGTACTGCGGGAGGCCGCCCCCGAGAATGGTGTCGAATCCAGGGACCCCCGTTACAAGCCCCTTGATCGCGGTGGTTGCGTGGGCGGTGCGGCTCAGCGTCCGTGGCGTCCCTCTCGTCATTTCACAGTACCGTCAGTTTGTGTTCTGAGGGACGAGCGCGGCTCCACGAGCTGGGCAACGACGTCAAGGCCGATGAGTCGCGAGAGCAACATGAGGACAAACTCCAGCGTATGCGCGAGCGCCTCGCCGACCGCGCGTGCTCCGTGCACCTCGACGAGATCGGCGATGCCCCCGAAGGACGGCTCCGGCTCGCGGCCGATACGCACCTCCCCCAGGAAGGGGTGGGCGACCTTCGCCTGAAGGACCGCGCGCGTGAGGACCGCGTGGCATCCCGTGGGCCCGAGGCTGCGCGAGAGGGCAACGCTTGCGCTCTCGCAGGCGTCATGAATGGCTATGACATCGTCGGGGCGCACCGATCCCGCCTCTGCCGCGCGTGCGACGAGACGTTGGGTCAGGCTTCGCACGCTTTCTTCGACCGACGTCGTCACTCAGCCACCCCAGGGGCGGACCTGTACGGAGACGTACATGAGTCCTCGCAGACTCTACAAACCTTACGAGGGCGCCGCAAGGCAAACATCGTTCTCGCAGGCCTCCGCACCGCGCTCAGGGGCTTCTTACATACTCCCCGAGCGCCTCGAGCACGAAAGTCCGCGTAGCCTTCAAGCACGGCCTTTTCGCGAGCCGCTTGTGTGCTGATGCACGACGGCTCTCCCGTTCCATCGTCGGTTCGTACGCGGAGAGCGCATTCAGGAGCGCGAGAGCCTCCTCGATCTCGTCGAGGCCGGGGGCCCCGGGGGCCCACCTACTGCGTCTCCTCGATGTCCGGTTTGATCAACTCGGCGACCGGGCGGACGAGGAACTCCTTGGCAGGAGAGCGGCGATCGAGATCTCCGACTCGCCTCTCGGCCGGCCCCTCCACGATCACGCGCTGCTCGCAGTTGAACTGGAGCAGCGCCATCTGATCCATCAGCTCGTTGAATACGGCACTGCTCATCCCGCGGTTGATCGACCACAGGCGACCGCTGATTTCGGCGCGGATGGCAGCAAGGCGCAACTGCGCGCTGGAGGAGCGGGCTGGAGTGGTCATGCGGTCGTCCTGCCTGGGAGGAACTGAACAGGCGTGCAAGATCGTGCCCATCTTATTCGCAACGGGTTGCACGGGGAATGCGCACCGGCGGCGAACGGTTCACCACGACGTCGGTGGTGTCGGGAGAAGTACCTACTAGCGATGCACGATTGGCCCGACAGATCGACGGCGCCCGAACCTGATGTTTCATTCTGGCTTGTTCAGGCTCCGCATTCACCAGCCGGCGACCGCGTGACGTCTACCATTCGTACGGATTCGGCCGACGAGAGCCGGCACGATGCGCGCGCCTTCGGGTTTCGCGACCATCCCGGACGCAGCGGGGGTTCGGCGGTGCCGATGAGCGCGGTCGCGCCGCGTGATTCGTGACGGATAGGGGAATGCCCGCGCGAGGAGCTATCGTGTTACGGCTCACCAGCGCCAACCAGCTCGTGCGACCAGGTGCGTCTACGCCATTTCCTCGCCGGAGGCTGCAGCCAGAGGCCGAGGAGTTCATCCTCGAGCGGTCGAGGGCGCAGCGAGGCACGTTGCGACTCGCCATCAGTCTTCCCGAGGTCGATGCGTTGATCGCGCAGCAGGTCACTCAAGCCGTACGAGAGCACTTTGCCGTCCGACGGAAGGAAGAGCAGACGAAGCTCGGAGATGTTCGGCGATTGGGCTGACGGTCATCGCGAATCAGCGACACCACCTGACCGCGGCCACCAGTCAGGTGCTTCGACAGCAGCGCCTCGACCGCCATGGCGTCGACACGCGCGCCATCGAGCAGCGGATACTTGCCGCGGTCGGCGCGCGGATCGCCCACGATGAGGACGTCGGCGTCGGCATTGGCGTCCTGCATCGTGGGTGGTGCATTCGGCATGCGGAGCTTGCGCAGCACCTTGGCGCGGATGGCCCACGGCAATGCATTCGGTCCGGAGCCCGCCGTGTCGAGCAGCTCCCACGGGATGCCCGAGGTGCCGGCATCGAGCTCGAGGACGATGCCGGTGGACCCACCGAAGAACGGCTTGAGTTGCGTGGGGATGAGCAGCTTGAAGAGCGAGCGGCCGATCTGCGTATCGCGATTGTCCGCGTTCGAGATCTGGTTGGCCATGTTTGCGAATGAGGCCAAGCTGCACGGATTCGTCGTGGAGTTCGGTGCGCGCGCGCTTCGAATCCATGGAGTACGTCACGCGGGTCTCGCCGTTGCGCACGGTGGTGAGCGCGGTGATGAAGTCGTAGTCGGCACCACGGTAGCCGGCTTCCGGCGGGCGCCTGAGCGCGCCGCTGCCTTCGACGACCTGGGGCTCGAGATCGTCGAGCGCCGGCGCGCCGTGCGCCTGCTCGCGGATCGCCTGCCACGCCTCGGTCGCGCGGTCGAGGTACAACTCGACGAGGCGAAGGTTGCCGACGAGCGGCCACCGCACGAGATGGCCGGCCTGCTGTTCCAGTAGCTCGTTCGCCTCCTTCACTCCCTGCACGATGCAGAGCGCGGACTCCGCCGCCGTGAATCCCACGCCGCCGCTGCTGATGAGAGTCGCGGTGATCTCGAACGATTGCGGCATGGCGCCGGGTGACTCCGCGGCGCGCTGCGACCAGGCGGCCACGCCCTGCCGCACGGTGGTGATGAGCGCATCCGAGCGGAGTGCGCCCTCGGCGCCGAGCCCGACGACGACGACCGCGACCGGCAGGGGACGACGCTGGTACGGACTCCCCTTGAGGTTGTTGAAGATGCGATTGGTGCCCGGCGCGTCGGGATAGCTCCCGACCTTGAGCGCCTAGTCCATGGTGCCGCCGATCACCCGGTCCATCACGCGCTCGGTGCCTAGAGCTGGTGCAAGTTCGTGACCCATTCTGGAACTGTCGCGGGCGAATGGCACATGTCGTAGTCATCGTGACCACGGGATCGGTAGCTGTCGGGAGAAGTACCTACCCGCAGTGCACCATTGGCCCGACAGAGCGCCGGCGTCCGACGCTGATATTTCATGATGGGATCCTGATCCCCCAACCGGCGACCGCGTGACGTCTCCCACTCGAACGGACTCAGCCGACGCAAGCCGGCACGAGGGGTACTCCTTCCTTGTACGCCACCCCTCGCGCGCATCGCTTCTGCGGTGCCGATGAGTCGCGCGCGGGTGCGGCACTTCGAGCACTCGATGCTCGGCGCGTTGCTGGCTGGTGCGCTTCTCTCGCCCATCGCGACCGCGCTGAGCGGCCGCACGGAGCCGACGGAGTTCCGGGTACCGCTGATGGTGGTGCTGAGCATCGCGGCGGTCGTGGCATCCGTCAGGCTTCGACACCGGTCGCCGGATGCCCTGGCGGCGTTCGTGGGACGCGCCACTTCGATCGCGATAGCTGCCGGAGTCATCGCGATCATCCTCGAGCGCGGTACCAACGCCTTCTATACATCCCTCTCGCTGCTCGACGGCACTGCCGCGCTGCTCATCCTGCACGTGGCCTCCCGCGCCATGCGGTGGATCGCCGTCGAGTATCGCGACAACTTCCGGCTCGGCCGGCACTCTACCGCGAGCGGACGCCAGCGTACGCGCGGCGTATCCCTGCCGGCAGTGGCGCTCGCCGACGGATTGGCGAGCGTAAGCGCGTGGTCGCTGCTTGGGTTCTGGAGCCTCGTTGCGCTGCAGCATCGTCACGTGGCCTCGCTCGTGCTGATCACCGTGGCCGTGATGCTCCTTCTGGAATGCATCATCCTCATACCGGACACATTGGCCGGCTGGGGGCTGCTGCCGCGAACGTTCGATCCAGTGGAGGACACGCCGGACGCACAGCCCTCGCACTCCTCAACGCTACCAGAGGTAATTCCATGACAAGGGGCGCAGTCGTGACGGGCACCCCGCCTGGAACGCGCGAGACCGATGTGGTGATACGAGTTCCATTCTCCCTGAGCGGTAGCGCGGTGCTGCTGGCCACCGATGGCTCGCTCGGAGCCGTTGGTGCCGCGCGCATGGCCAATGCGTTGGCCGCGCTTCATCACGCTGTCGTTCATGTCGTGACGATCGTCGGCACGACTCCGCCGGCCACTCCGCCGCCGTACCATCCTGCCGAGGAGATGAGCGACGAGCGGTCGGGCGACGCGTTGCACGAGCGCGAGACGCAATCACTGCGCGAGGTGCTGACGTCCACCATCGGGGAGTGGTGTGGCTGGCCCATCCGTGCGTTGCACGGCGACGCCGCCGACGAGATCACCGCGGAGGCGGCGCGGTTAAAGGCCACGCTCATTGTCGTTGGCCTGCGGCGGCACGACCTCCTCGAGCGCGTGATCGGTGACGAGACGGTCCTGCGAGTGATGCGAGCGGCGAGATGCCCGGTGCTCGGTGTAGTTCCGGACGCTCCCGGGCTGCCGACGCGCGTGCTGGCCGCCCTGGACTTCACCGGCGCCAGCGAAGAGGCGGCGGGAGTGGCCAGCGGCGTGATGGGGGAGACGGGCAGGCTCACGCTGGTGTACGTCTCACCGGCCGTTGACCGCTCGCCGGAGGAGGACGTCCTTCGTGAGCTGGGTGTGAAGGAGGCGTTCGAGCGCTGCGTGCACGAGTTGACGCGGCCGGACATCACGATCGATCACTTCGTGCTGCACCACCAGCGCGCCCGCGCCGTGTCCTACCTGCTGACCGACTATGCGGATGGCATGGGGTCGGATCTCATCGCGGTCGGCAGCGCGAGGCACGGGCGGCTGGAGCGGTGGGTCATGGGGAGCGTCAGCACGGAGCTCGTACGTCACGGGGGCACGAGCGTCCTCGTCGTGCCGCCGCGTGACTCGTGACACGCATGGATACCCGGATGCCCAATCGAGGGGACATCGTATTGCGCCTGACCAATGTCGACCAACTTCTAAAACCGGGACCGTCTTCTCCATTCCCTCGACGGAGGCTGCAGCGAGAGGCCGAGGCGTTCATCCTCGAGCGCTCGAGGGGGCACCGAGACACGTTGACGCTGGCGATCAGTCTTCCAGAGATCGATGCGTCGATCGTGCAGCAGGTCACCCAGGCCGTACGAGAGCACTTTGCCGTCCGACGGAAGGAAGAGCAGACGAAGCTCGGAGATCTTCGGCGACTAGGCTGGAGGACACTCATCATCGGCGTGGTGTTTCTCGTCGCCACCATCATGCTCGTGGAGGTCATGAGGCGGTCGCATCCGCCGGGCAGCCTGTTGTCCATCGTGGAGTGGGGGCTGACCGTACTGGCCTGGGTCGCGCTCTGGAAGCCGGGTGAGCTGCTGCTCTACGAATGGATTCCATTCAGGCGCGATGCTCGGCTGTTCAGCAGGCTCGAGGCCGCGCACATCGAGTTCACCTGACCTTCGACAGGTCGAGCGGACAATTCCGCGAGGCAGTGCAGCCTCGCACTTACAGGGTGACACGCAATGAAGATACTCCTGGCGACGGACGGTTCCGGACACGGCGACGCGGTGATCGACGCCATCACACAGCGAGTTCCTCCTCCGGGTAGCGAGGTGCGCGTGGTCTCGGTGGTGGGATCTCACTTTCCGGTGCCCTACACACCATGGGAGGGCGTGGATGTGAACCGTGTCGTCCAGGTCGAGAAGGAGTTCCGCGACCGTGCTTGTGCCGCCGTGGAGAACGCGGCAACGCGACTCCGCGCACACGAGGGGAGTGATCGCCTCACCATCAGTACCGAAGTGCTGTACGGCTCGCCCAAGCGACGCATTCTCGAAGATGCCGAAGCGTTCGACGCCGACCTGATCATCGTCGGCTCGCACGGCCACGGAATCGTCGAACGCTTCCTGCTCGGCTCCGTCTCGCAGGCCGTGGCTCTCCATGCCACGTGTTCGGTGGAGATCGTCCGCAGTCCGCACCGGACCTCCAGCGCAGTTGCGTAAGCATGCACATCAACCGCGAAAGGAGCGTGCAATCATGATCGGCTACGTTGGCTCGATCGAGAAGCAAACGATGAATAACACCCACTTCCGGCACGTGTTGTTCACGGGCGCCCACACCCAACTCGTTGTGATGTGCCTGCAGCCGGGTGAGGAGATCGGCAAGGAGATGCATCCGAACGTCGATCAGTTCTTCCGCATCGAGCAGGGGGAGGCGCGGTTCGTCATGAACGACCAGCAGGACCATGTGGTGCGCGATGGAGATGCGGTGGTGGTGCCGGCCGGGACGTGGCACAACGTCGTCAATGCCTCCAGGACTACGCCGTTGAGGCTCTACACGCTCTACTCGCCTCCAAACCACCCGGATGGAGCGGTGCACAAGACCAGGAGGGACGCGGATGCGGCCGAAGCGTCGGAACGGCGTCCGTAGCTAACGGTTGTCGGAGTCGGGTCCTGTCGGTCGCTCCCCGTCGAGCGCTGCGGGAAGATCCTCAGCTCCTGCCGAGGTGCATGGCGAGGAACTCGCCGACGCGCTGCTCGTAGCGTCCGCTGGCGAACGCGTGCAGATCTTCGTGGCGCGCGCCCTCCACGCCCCAGAATTCTTTCGGTTCGCGCGCGTGTTCGAACAACGCCAGCGACTCGTCGAGCGATGTGTACGTGTCGCGAGTACCGGAGATCACGAAGACTGGCGCGTCGAGGCTGCCGATGTGGTCGATCGGCCGGAGCGTCTCCTCACCGATGCCGATCTCGGCGCTCACTCCCTGCACGACGAGGCTGGCAACCGACCGCTTCAGCCGAGCAAAGGGGCCGAGCCACACGCCGAGACGGCCTTCGAGCGCCTGGCGAACGGTGGGATAGACGGATTCGAGCACATATGCCTCGGCGGGCACTCGGCCGGAGGCTAGCAGCGCCGCGGCGCCGCCCATCGACACGCCGATCATTCCCACGCGCTCGCCGCGACAACTGGCGCGCAGGTACTCGAGGGCGGCCATGACATCCAGGCTCTCGAGCGCTCCGAAAGTAATGCGCGCGCCTTCGCTCTCCCCGTGCGCCTGAAAATCAGGAAGCAGTACGGCGTAGCCCGCGTGATGAAGAAAGCGGGCCCGTGCGACCATGCTGCTCCGGTCATCGCCCACACCGTGCAGCAGCAGCACCGCGCCCACGCCCTGGCGGCCACCAAGGAGCCACGCTCGGATAGTGCTCCCCGAAGCGCTGCGGAAGCTCACGGGCTGCACGGCAAGCGCCGGCGGTGGGGCGAGATCGATCGCCCTGGCCCGACGCGTCATGACGCTCCCGGACCAGGCAGCGCTGCCGGCGAGCACACCACGGCGACGCACGTGCTCGACCAATCCGGTCTGGCGCAGCTTCATCATGGAGGAGGTACCCGAGTGTGAGGATGGGTTCCCTTCCGGCAATTCCGAGCGGCCGCGCGGGTCACGCCGGCACAGGCGAGAGTCCGCAAGCACGTTCGGCGGAGGCTCGCCGTGTATCAGTGCCTGGAGCGCGGGATACACCACAGCGGGATTGGCGTTTGCATGCGCTTCTTCGGCGATGTCGTGCGGCAGACCCAGTGCGAGCGGAAACTGATATATGACCGCCGAGGCGCCGTGTTCGGTCCAGCAGCGCTTTAGTTCGATGACAGGCGACGTCTTCACCGTGTGGTCGTTGGCGTTTACCACGAAGATGATGTCGCATGCATGCGGCGGTCGCCGGGTAGCTGCCTGGCGCACTGACGCGCCGAAACGGAGTAGTTCCGCAACGGCATGGGAGGCAACACCGCGCTCCCGGTCCGGCCTCCTGGGATCGGGCGGCAGGAGTCGGGTGACGTTCGGAAGGCGCAACCCGAGATTCATCAGCGGCGCGGCGAGGAACGACGGCACCCGGGCGATCTCGAGCACTGGCGCGATGATCACGGCGCGGTGGACGTCTGCGCGGTTCTGGACGATCCAGGCCGCGACGGTTCCGCCCGCACTCACCCCCGCGACGATGATGGACTGGCCGAGGGCAACCGCCACATCGACCGCTGCGTCGGCGTAGTGCCGCAGCTCGTCCGCGGTGAGCCCGGCGAGTGAGGCCGCCGTTCCATTGCGCTCCGCATGATGCGGGAGGCGAGGGATGTAGACGTTGTCACCCGCGGCATGCAGACGGGCGGCGAGGCGCTCGAACTGCCTGGGGGAGTTGGTCAGGCCGTGGAGGAGGACGACGACGCGCGAGGTGGGTGCGCCATGCGTGAGCAGCACAGAGCGCCCACCCACGGCGACCACGGAGTCATCGGCGTGCTGCTGCCGCGCGACGCGTGCGATCGCGCGGGCATAGTCGTGCACCGGCGCGGCCCGCGATACGAACTCGCGCGTCCGGACCGGAATGACGGCGGCGAGCACAATGAGGAGCGTTATCGCGACCAGGGCGCCCACGAACCACGTCATGAGGGCAATGTACTCTCATCGGGATACGGCGCGGCGATTCTTGCATCGCGAAGGGGACAGGAATGCGACACTCCGGCAGATTGATTGTGCTACTCACGCTCGGACGCGTTGTGGCCTGCGAACGCGAGCGCATTCCGCCGAGCGGCGGCACGGACGACCTGCTCGCGGCGCCCCGGGGCCTGGATTCATTGGCGAACGACGTGAGGGACCGTCGTCCCGTGGCCCCGTTGCGCCTTGATCGACTCTCCGCGCATGCCAATCTTGCCGAAGCGGAGCGTCATGGTGCGCTGGCCTCGGTGGCGTGGGCGACGCGGAGCACGCAGTCCCTGAGCGACGAGCTCTCGATGGCGGCGGATCATGTCGAACGCGCTGCGCTGGACGGACAGGTGGCGCTCACTCCAGGCACGCGCAGAGTGCTGGCGGAGCTGCGCGCCATGTCGCGAGACCTGTGCGCGCACCGGGGGCGTGATCTCCGCGAGTTGGACGAGCCGCTGGGAAGCTTGCATTTCGAGATTCAGGCGATGCATCGGAGGCTGGAGCGAGCGCCGAAGGCCGGCGCGCCAGGATCGATGGTGCACTCAGCGAGGTGATGCGTGCGCATATGCTGGATAGTTCCGAGGGGGGAAGGCGGGCACGTGCGCGTGGTCGGGACCGAGGAACGCGCCGCTCTCCTCCGAGCGGGGTACGAAGAATTCCGACTTACCTGCGTCACACCGAGCGGGGCGCGGGACGGGATTCTGTACGATCAGGCCTGGAAGAGTTCCGAGGAGTTGTCGTCACACGTGGAGCGGGCTGGTTTCGCGCTCTTTGGCGGCTGCACCATGATTGAGGTTCACAGGCCGGGCAGCGCGGCGCCCATCGCCCTGCCGCACGCGGACCTGGCAGCCGTGATGTGCGTGTCCACAATGCGCGAATGAGAGAACAGTCTCGCGCACCGTGCGCCCGCACATGAACATTCTCATCACCGGCGCGACAGGAACGGTCGGGCGAGAAGTGGTCCGGCACTTTGATCATTTTGCTGGCAATGCGATCGTCGCGGGCGTTCGGAACCCCCAGACAGCGCGTTTTTCACCGCCTGTCGAATTGCGGGCTTTCGATTTTCAGGATCTCGCGGGCGCTCGTGCCGCTCTCGCAGGCATCGATGTGGTCTTCCTGCTGCGACCGCCGCACATCGCTGATGTCGAGGGAGTCTTCAAGCCACTGGTCGAGCTCTTCACGAGTGTTGGTATCGCGCACGTCGTCTTTCTGTCGGTGCAGGGCGCGGAAGACCATGCGGTGATTCCGCATCACAAGATCGAACGGCTCTGCGCGACTCCGGCATTCCATACACGTTAATCCGCCCGGGCTACTTCATGCAGAATCTCACGACGACGCTGCGCAAGGACGTCGCGCGCGGTGAGATCTATCTGCCTGCGGGAACGGCGAGGTTCAATTGGGTAGACGCTGCGGATATTGGCCGCGCGGTAGCGGCCGTTCTGCAAGCACCGGACGCCCACCGCAATCGCGCCTACGTCATCACCGGTCGCGAGCAGTTGGCGTTCACGGAGGTTGCCGCACTGATTGCGCGCGTCACCGGCAAGCCCGTGCGTTTCACCAGCCCCTCGCTGCCCTCGTTTTTCTTCAGGAAATGGCGTGAGGGCGAGCGCGTGCCACTGATCCTCGTGATGATGCTGCTGCACTTCCTGCCACGATTCTCGAAGCTGCTGCCGTTGAGTGATGACTTCAGGACCCTTACGGGACGCGAACCGGGCACACTGGCGGACTTCGTGAAACGGGACATGAGGGGCGTCCGGCGTTGACCTCCTGTGTCGTGCCGTGATGAGAACGCATGCTCTGCACTGGTGCATTTGCCCAGTGTCAGGAATTGCCCCGTGGCTTTGGGGCGAACCCCGACGGCATGTCTGCTCACGGTGTTCTAGCGTTGAGAGGCAGCGAGGGTGACTCGGCGCACTTCCGGCGACGGCACTTTCCCAGCGTCGTCCACCATTCGCCACTCCGGGCTCCCGATGACCAGCGACTCATTGCTAGGCACCTCAAGCGAGCGCATCGGCGAGGTATCCGATGCCGCGCCGCAACGCTCACGAGCACTCGATCTTTCGGGTCGCACCATCCTGCTAGCGACCGACGGTTCGGTTGGTGCCGCGGCCGGCTCGCACATCGCACTTGCACTCGCGACGCAGGAACACGCGACGATTCGCGTGGTCAGCGTCATCGACGCGGGATCAGCGCCAGTCCATCCATCATTCGACATGGCGCTCGGAGTGGCTGACGAGATGGTGGGTACGGCGGTGCACGAGGATCAGGAACAGAACGTACGCGCGACGATCTCGGCCACGACCGGACACGAGATCGATTGGCCGGTGCGCATCATGTTCGGCGCGCCAGCCAGTTCAATCGTCCGGGAAGCGCGGCGCGTGAAGGCTGTCCTCATCATCGTTGGCCTCCGCCGGCACGGTGCAATGGACCGCGCGACGAACGATGAGACATCGCTCAACGTCATGCGCATGGCACGATGCCCTGTGCTGGGTGTGGTGCCGGGAACGACCGCGCTGCCGCGGCGTGCCGTGTGTGCCATCGACTTCGGCGAGACGAGCCTGCTTGCGGCGCGGACCGCGCGCGCTGTCGTTGGCGCAGAGGCGACGTTGGTGCTGGCATACGTTTCTCCGCCTACCGGCAGTCTTCCTGAAGACAGCGAGTCAATCATCCATGACCTCGGCGTGGAGGCGGGGTTCGCTCGGACGCAGAACGAGCTCGGGGACGACGGGATCACCCTGGACGATGTCGTGCTTCTGCGTCCGCCCGCCAGTTCAGCCGCAGACGCCATTCTCGACTACGCCGAGGCGACGAACTGCGACCTCATCACAGCGGGCAGCGCCCGGCGTCGCACGGTAGAGCGCTGGATGGTTGGGAGCGTCAGTACGGATCTGGTGCGCGACGGACGTCGCTCCGTCCTGATCGTGCCGCCGCGCGAGCGGGTGAGGCGCGAGGCGTGATCGTCGGGACCGACGCGCCCGATCTCAGGCGCCTGCTCGCACCGCGAGCGGTCGCGGTCATCGGTGCATCGCGCTCGCCGGACTCGCTCGGTCACCAGGTACTCGCCAACCTGCTCGCGCAGGGATTCACGGGCGCGGTGTACCCGGTGAATCCGAACGCGCACGCCATCTGTTCGGTGCGCGCGTACCCGTCGGTCTCCAGCGTCCCGGACCCGCTCGACATGGCCGTGGTGGTCGTGCCAAAGGATCGCGTGCTGGGTATCGCGGAGGACTGTGGGAAGGCGGGGGTGAAGGCACTCGTCGTGATCTCCGCCGGATTCAAGGAGACCGGCGCGGAGGGGGCCGTGCGCGAGCACGCGCTCATGGACATCGTCCGGCGCTACGGCATGCGCATGGTGGGTCCCAACTGCATGGGCGTCATCAACGCCGACCCCGCGGTCTCGATGAACGCCACCTTCGCGCGGGGGATGCCGCCGTTCGGACATGCCGCCTTCGTCTCGCAGTCCGGCGCCATGGGGGTGAGCGTGCTCGATTACGCACGCGAGTACGGCATCGGCATTTCGCAGTTCGTGTCTGTCGGCAACTAGCCCGACGTCAGCGGCAATGACCTGCTGCTTGCATGGGAGCACGATCCGGCTGTGCGCGTCATTCTCATGTACGTCGACAGCTTCGGCAATCCAGCACGCTTCCTCGAGATCGCCTCGCGCGTGACGAAGACGAAGCCGATCATCGTGGTCAAGTCGGGCCGGTCGCGAGTCGGCGCTCGAGCTGCAGCATCGCACACCGGCGCGCTCGCGGCGAGCGACCATGCGGTGGACGCGCTGCTCACGCAGGCGGGCGTGTTGCGCGCCGGGTCGGTGGAGGAGTTGTTCGACATGGCAATGGCGTTCGAGGCGCACGTCCTGCCCCGCTCCAGGCGAACAGCTGTGATCACCAATGCTGGCGGGCCACGCATCATCGCCGCCGACGCGATGGAGTCGGCCGGGCTCGATCTCGTCCCTCTCTCCCCTGCCACCGTCGCTGCGCTCGCCCCGCTGTTTCCCGCCGAGGCGTCGATCCGCAATCCGCTGGACATGATCGCTTCCGCGAACCCGGCCGGCTACGCGACGGCGATGCGCGCCGTGCTTGCCGACCCGGACATCGATGCGGTCGTCCCCATATTCGTGCCGCCATTCGCCGTGCGGCAGGCGGACATCGCGACGGCGATCAGCGCAGCGAGTGCCGAGTTCCCGTCGAAGACGGTGCTCGCCGTCCTGATGGGGCGTGAAGGCCTCCCGCTCGGCCGAGCGGCGTTGCACGCGTCCGGCATTCCGGCGTACATCTTTCCGGAGTCGGCGGCACGCGCGCTGGGCGCGCTGAACAGGCAGCGCGAGTGGATGGAGCGCCCGCCCAGTGCTCCCGCGCGGCTGGACGTGGACCTCGCGAAGGCGCAGCGAATCATCGAGCGCGCGCAAGGCGAGGGGCGCGAGCGGCTCACCGAGCTCGAGGCGCTTCAACTGCTCGCCGCCTACGGCATTCCCGTGGCCAACGCCGTGCTCGCCGTGGACGAGGCATCGCTCGTTGCTGCGGTGCGGGTGGTCAACGGCCCGGTGGCGCTGAAAATCGTGTCGCCGGACATCACCCACAAGACGGACGTTGGCGGCGTGCGCGTGGGCATCACCGGGGAGGAACAGGCGAGGGCCGCGTACCGCGACATCCTGTCACGCGTGGAGGGCGCGCATCCGGGTGCGCAGGTGTCGGGCGTATTCGTGCAGCGCATGGTGGCCCACGGCGTCGACACGATCATCGGCATGGCGCGCGATCCGGAATTCGGCGTACTCCTCATGTTCGGACTCGGCGGCATCCTGGTCGAGGTTGTGGGCGACGTGGTGTTTCGCATTCCGCCAATCGACGACGCGCAGGCGCTCGAGCTCGACGTGAATCCGTTACTCGCTTTCCTGATGGCGCGATTGCGGTGGACGCGCGAGTGCGCATCGGATGAGCGCGATGACGGCATGCGTTACCGGACCGCTCTGCGTCCGCGCCACAGCTTGAGGGACTGTCCAACGACCGCTGGCACGGCCGCGAAGCCGAGTGCTGCGAGCCATTCGCCAAGTGTCAGCGGCTGCGTACGGAGGATCCGCGACAATACCGGCAGGTGTAGCGCGAGCGCCTGGAGCGCTATGGTCAACGCCACTGCGCCGAGCGCATAGCGGTTCCGTACGACCGATCGCCAGGCCAGCACCGGGGTCGCGCTCCGCGCGTTGCCGAGGTGGAACACCTGCGCCAGCGAGAGCGTGAGGAAGCTCATCGTCACCGCCTTGTCGCTCCGCTCGGGATTCGTGAGCGCCCAGAGGAATGCGGCGAGCGTCGCCGCGGTCATCAGCGCGCCGTAGAATGCGATGGAGCCGATCATGTCGCGCGAGAGCAGCGCTGCCCTGGGATCGTTCGGTGGGCGCCGCATGACGTCCGACTCCGCTGGCTCGAGCGCGAGCGCGAGTGCGGGGAAGGTATCCGTCACCAGGTTGAGCCAGAGGATCTGGAGCGGGAGAAGCGGGATCGGCAATCCAACGATTCCCGCGATGAGCAGCACCAGCACCTCGGCCAGGTTACAACTAAAGAGATAGAAGACGAACTTCCGGATGTTCGCGAAGATGACGCGCCCTTCCTCGATGGCGACGGCGATCGTCTCGAAGCGGTCGTCCTGGAGCACGACAGACGCGGCTTCCTTCGCGACGTCGGTGCCACGCCCGCCCATCGCGATACCGACGTTGGCCTTCTTGAGCGCCGGCGCGTCGTTCACGCCGTCACCGAGCATGGCAACGACCGCGCCGGTCGCCTGAAGCGCGTCCACGACCCTGAGCTTGTCCGCCGGGCTCACGCGGCTCATCGCGCGCGCCGTGACGAGCCGCGTGGTGAGTTCCGGGTCGGACAGCGCCGCGATTTCCCGGCCGTCCACCACCTCGTCCTCACGCTCGACCAGCCCCAGCTGGCGCGCGATCGCGCCCGCGGTGAGGCGCTGGTCGCCAGTGAGCATCACCGTCCGGATGCCGGCCTCACGAAAGCGAGCGATCGTTTCCCTGACGTGCGGTGCTGGAGGATCGACGATCCCGACGAAGCCGGCGAAGGTGAGCCCGCCGAGCGCTGCTTCGGTTGGAGCGGAGACGACGCCGCTCGCCAGCGCGAGCACGCGGAGGCCCCGCGCCGCGAGCTCGTCATTCGTCGCGCGGAGGATCGCGCGTTCCGCGTCGCCAAGCGGCGCGTGGCCGTCCGCCGTGAGCATGCGATCGCTGAGTGCGAACAGGCGCCCCGATGCGCCCTTTACGTACGCGACCAGATTGCCGTCGGCCCCACGGTGAAAGGTCGCCATGAGCTGACGCTCACTCGAGAACGGGATCTCTCCGACCTCGGGCCAGTCCAGGAGCAGCGCGCTGCGTTCGATCCCCACCTTCCTCGCGGCGACGATGAGCGCCGCCTCCGTTGGATCGCCGACCGGGCGTGTCCGGCCGTCCTCGGTCACGACATCGGCGCGGTTCGCGAGCGTCGCCGTCCGGAACGCGCGCTCGAGCACCGGCGCGAGCGCGTGCGACACCGGTGCACCATCCGCGAGGAGATCGCCAGCCGCGCCATAGCCGACGCCGGTGATCGCATACTCCTGGCCGGCAACCCAGAGCGTCGTCGCGGTCATCTCACCGGTCGTCAGCGTGCCCGTCTTGTCCGTGCAGACCACCGTGACCGCGCCGAGCGTCTCGACCACCGGGAGCCGCCGGATGCTGGCGCGCCGGCGTGCCATCCTGTGGACGCCCACCGCCATCGTGATCGTCGCGATCGCCAGGAGTCCTTCGGGCACCGCCGCGACCGCGAGCGTGATCCCGATCTCCAGCATTCCGGCAAGCGGCTCACCGCGCAGCAGCCCGACGGCGACCACCGCGCCGACCGCAGCGATCGTCACCCAGATCAACCGGTGTCCCAGCTCGTTGAGATGGTGCTCCAGGGGCGTCCTCGTCTCCTTGACGCCCTGCACCAACTTGCCGATCCGACCGACCTCGGTGCCATGCCCCGTCGCGACAACGACAGCGCGCCCCCGGCCGGTTGCGATCGTGGTGGCCTTGTAGACCATCGTATCCCGCTCGGACAGCAGTGTGTCCGCCGAGCGCTCCGCGTCCGCACGTTTCGGAACCGGCAGGGACTCGCCCGTCAACGCGGCTTCCGTTGCCGACAGTTCGGTCGTCGCGAGCAGCCGTGCGTCAGCCGGAACGCCCTGGCCGGCTTCGAGCTCGATCACATCACCGGGTACCACGTCGCGCGCGTCGATGTCAGACCGCTCGCCATCGCGAAGCACTGTCGCGCGAGACACTTCCAGTTGCAGCAGTGCGTGCATCGCACGCCGTGCGCGAAACTCGGTGATGAAACCGATGGAGGAGTTGATGATGAGTACGCCGGCGATCGCGATCGCGTCAATGACGTCACCGGTCGCGAAGGCGACCGCAGCGGCCACGATCAGGAGGAGCACCATGACGCTCCTGAACTGATCGACCAGGATCGACGCGGCGCTTCGCGGTGGGGCGGAGTCGAGCGCATTCCGCCCGTGCCGTGCGAGCCGTGCCGCCGCCTCGCCGGTGCCCAGCCCCTTAGCGGTCGACTCGAGCGTGACGAGCACGTCGGACGGAGGTGTCGCGTGCCAGGGGATGCTATCCGCCTCTGTCACGGGACCGGCCAGTCGTGGCGACACGTGGACTTGCACGGGAGCACGGGGTGCAAGAACGTCTCCTGCGTTGCGTTCGACATGCGGAGCGAGCGCTTCCTCAGCGTCTGTCAGGAGAACCTCGCGTGCTGCGCCGGGACACTGCCACACTTGCGGTCTTTTTCCCCTACAACACGACGCGCTGCCTTCCCGACATCGCATGACGCCGCTGGTGGCGATCGTTCGGTGCGCGCCACCGGTGCGCGAAACGACAGACCCGGGGAGAGGACCGACTCATGCGAGCGCTTCTGACGATTCAACGGGACGTCATCGACGAACTGCGATGGGATCCCCGCATCCACGCGCACGATATCGAGGTGGCGGAACAGGGTGGCGTGGTTACGCTGCGTGGAACGGTTGCGACCTTTGCCGAGCAGTGGGCGGCGGAGCGTGCCGCGGAACGCGTCGCGGGCGTGCGGGCGGTTGCGAGCGAGCTGACGGTCGCGCTCTGCGCGGCACATGTGCGAGCGGACGCCGACCTGACGCACCGGATCATCGACGGCTTTCAGTGGGACGTACACGTTCCCGACACCCGGCTCACCGCGACGGTGGCGAATGGCTGGGTGGAGCTCGAGGGCCAGGTGGAGTGGCAGTACGAGAAGGACGCGGCGAAGCGGGTGGTTCGCAACATCACGGGCGTGCGCGGCATCACGGACTCGGTACGCGTGTCGCCCACCGCATCAGTGGACGACGTGCGCTCCCGAATCGGTGAGGCACTGCGCCGGCAGGGCGAGGAGCAGGCGGAGGGGATCTCCGTTCAGGCAGACGGACACGTGGTAACCCTCCGCGGCACCGTCACGAGCTTTGCGGAACGACGGGCGGCCGAGGGTGCGGCATGGTCCGCGCCGGGTGTTCGCGAGGTCCGCGACGAGATTCGGGTCGGCACGTAGGCACCCTCGACGCATCCCACAGAGGAGGACAAATGCTGATGATTCGCGACCTGATGACGCGTACCGGGCCGGCGAGCAGAAGTTAGTCATGCTTCGCGAACGTCAGCAGTGTCTGACTCGTCCCGTGCAGGACTCGTAGCGCGATGTCGCGCCCGCTGCCGTCCGTGAGGATATCCACCCCCGCGACGTCTCCGATGCTGCGCGACAGGTGCCGTCCGCCCGCACCTCGGTCACCGAACATGAGCGCCAGCCGGCCATCGCGCGCATCATAGGACGCGCCGAGCAACGGATAGTTGTACTCCTGTGCCTGCGCGCCAATCTCGAGGTCATCGATCTCGAGAATTGTGCGGCGTCCCAGGTTGCGGCGGGTGAAATCCACCAGAAGCCTGGTCCAGCCGAGCGGCGCATCGAACGCCTGCACCGCCTCGCGCTCCCGCGGTGTCGTGACGATTGCCGGCAGTGGATCGCGCGGTACCGTCAGTATCGAGCACGCGGCGCCACGCAGCAGCTTCGCCGTCACACTACCCACGATGGCGCGGGACACGAAGCCGCGACCGTGCGTGCCGGTCGAGATGAGGTCGGCACCCACGGAGAGAGCATAGTCGAGCAGCGTCGCGGCCCGGCGCCCGCGCAGGGCGAACTGTGTGACCGTGATGCCCGCGGGCACGACCAGCTGTTCGGCAATGCCGGCGAGCTGCTCCTGGACCCACCGCGTGTAGGCCGGCTCGGCCTCGATGGCGAATGCCCCCTCCCCCATGCTCGGCATCACATGCACGAGATCCACTCGTCCGTCCTCGGCGACCGCTTCCACGGCCGATTGCGCGGCCCGCGTGGAGATCTCGCTGAAGTCGATTGCGACCACCGCGCGACGCGGCATCGTGGAGACGTCCGCCGGCACCGCGAGGACGGGGATGCGCGTAACCCGCGCGAGTTGCAGCGCGGTCTCGTCGCTGAAGATCCGGTCGGCCAGCTGATGCCGGCCGATGCCGACGACGATCAGCGCGGCACGGCGCTCGATCGCCACGCGCGAGATGGTGAACGCGGGGTTGCCGTCGAACACCGAGATGGCGCAGGGCCGATCCTCGCCGAGCACCCGCTGGATCTGCTCGTCCACGGCACGGCGTCGCGCGGTGCGCCGGTACAGGAGCCGGCTCTCACCGAAGTGCCCATCGTCGCTGGACAGGTGCAGCTCGGCTTCCAGTACGATCATCACCTCCATCGCCGCACCGCTCGCTGCCGCGCGTGCCGCTGCAAGACGAATTGCGCCGTCCGACCGCTCCGTGCCATCCGTCGCCACGAGGATCGTCGCGCGCGATTCGTCACCCGATCGCGATGGCACGGACCGATGCAGTGATTCGGGAATCGATTCCAGACGGGAACTGAGCGTGCTGGTCATGGCGGACCTCGGTGAGGGATTCGACCAGGCGCGGCGATGGAGTAGTCGATCGCGCTCCGGTTGCGGGTGTGCCGATCAGAAGGCGACGACGCCCTCGAACATGAAGCCACGGAACTTGCCGCCGTTGCGAATGTCGTTCACGGGGAAGTCGTTATAGCTCTGCGTGACCCACTCGAGCTTCGCGAGCAGTGCCGGCGTCACGAACCAGCCGGCGGCGAGCTGCGTGCGATCGACGGAGACGGAGTTTGCGATCCCGGTCAGGCCGCCGTTCACCTTGTTGTAGCGCGCCCCCACGTACATCCGCTCGCGCGGCAGGAAGCGGTAGATCGTCTCCCCGGAGTACTGGTGCCAGGTGCGGTTGCCCACCTCGGCCGCCGCCTTGCCGGTGGCCTGCTCGATGTTCCCGAAGAACTCGAGGCCGCCGACCTTGACGAAGGGATTGATCACGACCGCCGTGATGTTGTCGCTCATGCCGGGGCGAACGCTGCCCGACCACGATTGCGCGGTTGACGTGGACGCGGTGTTCTCGATCACGTCGTAGTAGCGAGAGCCGCCACGATCGCCGCTGTACAGCGTGTTGCTGGCCGAGTGATCCTTGCGATAGATGGACGCGGTGAGGCGGACCCGCTTGTTCGCATCGAGCTGGCGATCGAAGCCAAGCTTGCCGAGGTATGCGGGGGACCGCTTTTCGGGCACGGTGATCTGACCCTTCACTTCGCCTGCCGTCATGCCCGCCATGGCGAGGATGCCGGTCTCGTTGCGGAAGTACACCTCGCCACCGATCTCCGTGGTGAAGGCGTCCATGAGGAGGTTGCCGACGAAGGGATTGTGCATCGCGTTGCCGTTGTCGGTGCGACGGAAGTGCTGGTCGCCGTAGTTGATCTCGAAGTGGCCCACGCGCACGGTCAGGAAGTGCATCGCCAGGTTGAGGAGGTCGTTGTCGATGGGCGACGCATCCATGAGGAAGTAGCCGTCCTTCACCCAGGTCTCGTTGTGACGCCGCGACGAGGCGTAGGTGGTGAGGTTCACCCGGATCCCGCGCGCGAGTTGAACGCCGAGGGTCAGGTTGGCGACGGCGTTGTTGAAGCCGTGGCCGATGGTGATGAGCTGGTTCGCGTCCACGCCGGCGGTGAGCCTCGGCGTCGCCGTGTTCTTGTGCTGGAGCCCCTGGAACTGCTGGGTAAAGGCGCCGCCCCACACGAGTTTCATGCCCTCGAAAGCCACTTCCTCATTGAACTTCGGCGTCTCGAAGACGTTGAGGCCACGCTGGTCTGGCGCGCGGAAATGCTGCAGCTCGATGCGGCGGTTGAGCAGCGAGTAGGCCGCATCCTTCTCGGCCTTCGCGGCGGAGTCGTCCGCGACCTTCGCGGCATTCGCCCTGGCGACCGCACCGGCGGCGGTGGAGATCGTGTCGTTCGCCTGCGCGTGGGCCATCACCGGGGTGGCGGCCAGCAGCGTCGCAGCGGCGAGCGTGTGGAACAACGTGCGTGTCATGGTCCTGTCCTCTGTGTGTGATGGCAGCGTGAAAATGCGCTATCAGTTCTTGAGTACGATGTCGAACTTGACCTTCACCTTGTCGCCGACCTTGATGCTGCCCATCATCAGGCTGGGTGCCTTGAGGTCGAACGCGCTGAGCGCGAGCTCATAAGTGCCGGCCACGCGCATTGCGCCGTTCCCTGCATCCGTCGCGATCGCGGAGACGTTCACCAGACGCTCGGCGCCGCCGAGGGCGAGGCTGCCGCGAACCGTGCCCGCCGTGCCCCTGGCGTCGGTGGCGACGTCATAGCCGCTCAGCGTGAACTTGATCGTTGCATTGTCGTTGGCCTTGATCGCCTTGCGCATGTGGTCGTTCATGGTGTTGTTGGCGCAGTCGATCGAGCGGGAGGGAACGGTGAGCTCGACGACGCGTACCGCCTTCTTGCCGGCCAGAACCGCCGCCACGGCGCCCGAGCTGTCCGCGCCGACGGTGAGCGCGAAGTCGGGCACTTTGCAGGAGAAGCTCTTCAGCGTGGACGTCCCCTCGACCCACAGCCGGCTCTCGGGCTGGGACACGAGGCGCTCGGTCGCGGAACCGGTTGGCACGACGAGCAGGAGGGCGGCGAAGGCGTGCAGTGCGGAAGAACGCATGGTCATTTCTCGGTAGCGGGGCGGCGTACATCGCCGTCTACCTCATGATAGGCCTGCATCGCACCCTGTCCCGACGGGAGAAGCACCAACGTTCCGCGGACTTCTCGCCCTGCTACGTAGGGAGTTTCCCGCGAATCATGGGAGCTTGGCGGTGCACTCGCCGCGCACGCCGGAGTACGACTGAAGGGCGAGTGTGGCCTTTCCAGCATCGGGCACGGCGCTCTCGAGTCGCAGGATGAGGCGGCATGCGTCATCCGAGAGGTGGATGCGGATGGTGCCTTCGCCGCGATAGCGGCGCGTGTCACGCACGCGCAGCTCCACCACGATCGCGTGGAAGGTTCCGGCGCCCACGGTCACGTCCTCGCGCGTGACGACGCGCACGACGGTGGGATTGCGCGCGGCGTCGAAGTGGCGCGTCATCGACGTCGTCCCGACTTCCACCAGCGGCAGCGTGCGCACGTAGTAGAGGAACGAGAGCTCATCGAGCGGTGCGTCGCTCGCCACCGGCCCCTCGAGGCCACTCTTTGCGGCCCAGCGCCGCTCCCCCGGAAAGATGTCCACGTCGTCATCATGCTTGCTGGTGACGTGGCGCTCGCGCGTGGAGTAGCGCAGGGCGCTCATGCGGGCCGGGTCGATCCAGGAGACGCTGCGGTCGGACCCGCGGAGGAAGCCGAGCTTCCCTTCCATGTCGGAATGCAGCGTCCAGACGGCAGTGCCGCGGAGGTCGGAGGGCCCGTCCACACGCATCGAACCGCGCGCGGAGACCCCATGCGCGCGGCCGATGTACTCGAAGCGCTCGCCAGGTGCGAACGGAAGACGCTCCGCCGGCTGGCTCGGCACGCTCGGCGCGCAGGTGCCGAGTGCGAGCATCGCGATGATCGCGGCCACCGAGAGTCGAACGGGCGTCGAGTGGGCGTTCATGGGAGGTGCAGATCCTTCGCTGCGCTCAGGATGACCACCGGTGTCAGGATGGCCACTAGTGCGACGCGCCCTTCAGCCCCTTCAGGTGAGCGAAGACCTTCGGGTTCTCCGCACCGGAGACGGTGAGCATCCCGATTGCGCCCTTGCTGAAGGCGCGGAAGATCGCGTGATCGACGAGGACGAGGTTGCCCGGCTGCTCGACGCCGAACTCGACGATCGTTGCCCCACCGGCGGGAATGAGCGTCGTCTGCACGTTGTGCTGGGCGACGCTGCCGCCCTCGGAGTAGACATTGTCGAACACCTCGCCGATGACGTGGAAGGAGCTCGTGAGGTTCGGGCCCGCGTCGCCGACGAAGAGCCGGACGCGCTCACCGACCTTCGCCTGGAGCGCCTTGTCGCCCATCAGGGCGCCCACGCTGCCGTTGAATACGACGTAGGTGGGGCGCTCGTCGATGCCCTTCTCCATGTCGAGCTGCTGCAGGCCGTGCTCGCCGTGCTTGCCCTTCGTATAGAACTCGCTCTGCATCACGTAGAACTCGCGGTCCACCGTGGCCATGCCCGCGCGTGGCTCGACGAGGATCATGCCGTACATCCCGTTCGCCATGTGCATCGCGACGGGAGACGTGGCGCAGTGGTAGACGTAGAGGCCGGGATTCATCGCGGTGAACGTGAAGACCGACTCGCCGCCCGGCATCGTGAGGGATGCATTCGCGCCGCCGCCGGGTCCCGTCACGGCATGCAGGTCGATGTTGTGCGGCACCGTGGAGCCTGCCGCGACCTTGAGGCGCAGCTCGACGAGGTCGCCCTGACGGACGCGAATGAACTTGCCCGGCACCGAGCCGCCGAACGTCCACATCGTGTACTCGACGCTGTCGGCGAGGCGCATCGTTTTCTCGATGACCTCGAGGTTGACGATGACGCGGGTGGCGGTGGTGCGCGTGATGGGAGGCGGCACGTTGGGCGCGTCGGTCAGCACGGCGATCTCCTCACCGACGATCTCGTCCGTGGGCACGCGAACGGGAACGTCCGCTGCGTTCGCCGCAATGGCCGCGTCGGCAGGACGACCGCATCCCGCCGCCGAGGCGGCGAGGAGGAGGGCTGCGAGGACGGGGACGCGATGCTTTGTCATTAGTGGACTCCCTGCTTGTCATGCGTGAGGTGCAGATCCTTCGCGACGCTCGGGATGACAGAATGATCAGACATCTGGCCCGACCGGACCGTCAGGAGTCGCGCGCAATCACCGGCTGTGTTCCCGCCACGCTGTGTGGGGAGAAATGACTACACGATCCACGAAGCTTGCCCGACAGATCGTGTTAGCGGCCTTCGCGACATTCCCCGTGCAGCCCACCTCACTTCACCCGATCAACCGAACCGAGCGATGCCCTCCTCTTCCGACAACAACGACACACTGGTGCAGGCCGCGAGCTCGCGCCGCGCATTCCTCCGGACCGCAACGCTCTCCGCGGTCGGCGCCGGTGCGCTCATCGCCTGCGGGGCCGATGCCGCGCCGGTCCCCAAGCAGGCGGCCGTCGCAGCCGATCCGCACGCGCCTCCTGCGGCACCCGCCCAGGCCGCGCCCGCAACACCTGCAAGCATCCGCGCGGCCGCTGACAAGATGGACGCGATGCACGAGGCGGGGGTGAAGGCCTTTCCCGCAAAGACCGCGGGGATGGGCAATCAGCTCCTGGCCCCGAAGATCGTGAACGGCGTGAAGGTCTACGACCTCACGGCCAGCGAGATCCAGTGGGAGGTCTCCGCGGGACAGATGGTGAAGGCGATGGCGTACAACGGCCAGGTGCCGGGCCCGCAGATTCGCGTGCGTGAAGGCGACCGCGTGCGCGTCATCTTGAAGAACGAGCTGACGCAATCCACGTCCATTCACTTCCACGGCGTTGAGCTCCCGAACGACATGGACGGCGTGCCGTACATCACGCAGCCGCCGGTAAAGCCGGGCGAGAGCTTCACGTACGAGTTCACGGCGCCCCTTGGGAACTCGGGCTCGCACATGTACCACTCGCACCACAACGCCGCGTTCCAGGTGGGCCTCGGCCTCCTCGGCGCGTTCATCATCGAGCCCAAGCGACCGCGCGCCATCGAGAAGGTGGATCACGACTACGTCATGATCCTCAACGACGGCATGCACGGCTACACGCTCAACGGCAAGGGCTTCCCCGCCACGCAGCCCATCACCGCCAAGCTGGGCGAGAAGATCCGCGTCCGGTACATGAACGAAGGGATGATGATCCACCCCATGCACCTGCACGGCATTCACCAGACGGTGATCGACAAGGACGGATGGCCGCAGCCGTACCCGTGGAAGTGCGACACGCTGAACATCGCGCCCGGCGAGCGATGGGACGTGATCATCAATTGCAACAATCCGGGCACCTGGGCGTTCCACTGCCACATCCTTCCGCATGCCGAGAGCGAGCATGGCATGTTGGGCATGGTGACGGCGCTCGTGGTCTCGAAGTAGGGATGAGCGCCACCCCGATTGCCGCGACGCGCACGGAGGGAGCGCCCCGTGTCGCCGGCACGCGTCCCGACGTCATCCGCGTCATCATCGCCGACGACCACCTGGTCGTCCGCGCGGGTCTCAAGGCGCTGCTCGGCGGCTCGAAGGACATTCAGGTGGTGGGCGAGGTCACCAACGGGCGCGACGCCGTCGCGATGGTCGAGCGCCTCGCGCCGCACGTGGCGGTGCTCGACCTCGACA
>JBKJMP010000157.1:0-4225 GCA_046596395.1 Gemmatimonadaceae bacterium | reverse complement strand
GCGCGAGCTCGTCGCGGGAATGCACCACGCGCATGCCCTTGCCGCCACCGCCCGCCGCCGCCTTCAGCAGTACGGGATACCCGAATTGCTCCGCGACGCCGGCCGCCTCCTCCGCATCGCGCAGCGCTGTCGTCGTTCCCGGCACCACGGGCGTGCCTGCTGCGATCGCGAGCGCGCGTGCAGACGTCTTGCTGCCCATCGCGGCGATGGCTTCGGCGGGGGGTCCGATGAAGACGAGCCCCGCATCGCGCACGGCGCGCGCGAACCACTCGCGTTCGGAGAGGAAGCCGTAGCCCGGGTGGATCGCCTGTGCGCCGGCGCGCAGCGCCGCGGCGATGATGACGTCGCCCTTGAGGTACGAGTCGCGCGAGGGGGCGGGACCAAGAAGGACGGCTTCGTCGGCCGCGCGCACGTGCGGCGCGCGCGCGTCGGCCTCGGAGTACACCGCCACGCTGGCGACGCCAAGCTCGCGACAGGCGCGGACGACGCGGAGCGCGATTTCGCCGCGATTCGCAATCAGGACCTTAGAGAACATGAGGTGCAGATCCTTCGCTGCGCTCAGGATGACGACGGTGGCTGATCACAGTGGGATGTTCCCGTGCTTCTTCGGCGGATTGCGGTCACGCTTCGTGCGCAGCGTGTCGAGCGCATCGATGAGCCGCGGACGCGTGTCGCGCGGATCGATGATGTCGTCGAGGTAGCCGCGGCCGGCGGCCACGTATGGATGCGCGAACTTCTCGCGATACTCGTTGATCTTCGTCTCCGTGGCCGCAGCGGCGTCGTCGGACTCGGCGATCTCCTTCCGGAACAAGATCTCGACGGCCCCCTTCGGCCCCATCACCGCGATCTCGGCCGTCGGCCACGCGAGGTTCAGGTCACCGCGGATGTGCTTCGAGCTCATCACGTCGTACGCGCCGCCGTAGGCCTTGCGCGTGATCACCGTCAGCTTGGGCACGGTGGCTTCACAGTAGGCGTACAGCAGCTTCGCGCCGTGCCGGATGATCCCGTTGTGCTCCTGCGCGACTCCCGGCAGGAATCCCGGCACGTCCTCGAGGGTGACGATCGGGATGTTGAACGCATCGCAGAAGCGAATGAAGCGCGCCGCCTTGACCGACGCATCGATGTCGAGCACACCGGCCAGCATCGCCGGCTGGTTGGCCACGATGCCCACGCTGTGCGCGCCGAGATGCGCAAAGCCGCAGAGGATGTTCGCGGCGAAGTCCGGTTGCACCTCGTAAAACGTGCCGTCGTCCACGACGCGACGGATCACGTCGTGCATGTCGTACGGTTTATTCGGATTGTCCGGGACGATGTCCAGCAACGCCTCGTCGCGCCGGTCGCGGGGGTCGGTACCGCGGCCGCGAGGCGGGTCGTCCACGTTATTGGACGGCAGATAGTGAAAGAGCTCGCGTATCGATTGGAGGCACGCGACCTCGGAGTCGTGCGCAAAGTGCGCGACGCCGCTTCGCGCCGTGTGCGTGTCCGCACCGCCCAACTCCTCCATCGTCACGTCCTCGTGCGTCACCGTCTTCACCACGTTCGGTCCGGTGACGAACATGTAGCTCGTCTTCCGCACCATGTACGTGAAGTCCGTGATGGCCGGGGAGTAGACCGCTCCACCCGCGCACGGACCGAGGATCGCGCTGATCTGCGGAATCACGCCGGAGGCGAGCACGTTCCGCAGGAAGATGTCGGCGTATCCGCCGAGCGAGACGACCCCCTCCTGGATGCGCGCGCCGCCGGAATCGTTCAGGCCGATGCACGGGGCACCGTTGCGAACGGCCAAGTCCATCACCTTGCAGATCTTCTCGGCGAACGACTCGCTCAGCGACCCGCCGAAGACGGTGAAGTCCTGCGAGAAGACGTAGACGAGGCGCCCCTCGATTCGCCCGTATCCGGTGACGACGCCGTCACCATAGATGCGCTGCTCCTCCAGGCCGAAGTCGTGCGACCGGTGAACCACGAACCGGTCGAGCTCCACGAAGCTGCCTTCGTCCAGCAGCAAGTCGAGACGTTCGCGGGCTGACAGCTTTCCCTTGGCGTGCTGCGCCTTGATGCGCGCGTCTCCGCCTCCCTTTTCCGCCTCGGCGGCACGCTGCTCCAACAGTGCCAGCTTCTCTCGCATCGTCATGCGCGAGAAGCTAGCACGTGGCGGACCTCGGCTCTAGGCGACGCGAGCCCGCTCGCGAATCCGTCGGCGTGCGGGCTCCTCGACTCGGTGGAAGAGGAACACCGAAAACGCGATCACGCCGGCGAGGTAGGCGACGACCGTCAGCCACGGCGGCGGTAGCGACCCCGGGTGGCGAATCCTCAGGAAAGCCCTCGCCAGCACCACGTAGCCGAGCAGCGGGAAATGCACGAGGTAGAGTGCATAGCTCGCCTCCCCGAGCCGCACGAGCGTCCGGGATCCGAGGAGTGATGCCGCTCTTCCCCTCCCCGCGGCAAGGGCGAGGATGAGCACAGCCCAAAGCGGCGCGAGCAGGCCGTCGTGCAGCAGCACGTATGGCATCCACTCGGTCGTCGCCAGGAGGATCACCGAGAGCGCGAGGCCGCTCGCCGCTATCCAGCCAACCGTCCGCGATTCGACGAAGCCGCCGGGCGCGCGCCGCAGAAATGCCAGGCCAGCGACGATCCCGAGCGCAAACTCGCCGAGATGCACGACCGGGTTGAACTTGACGGCCTGTAGCCAGAAGCTCGTATCGAAACGCGTCGGATCTGCGATACCGTCGGGCGAGAGCGCGAGGTACGCGACCGGAAGGGTAAGGCCTGCCAGCCAGACCATTGGACCAAGCACGAACGCGCGGGTCCGGCGCCGCGCCAGCCAGATCGCAACGAGCGGGAAAAGCCCGTAGAAGAACAGCTCGACAGACAAGGACCACCCGGGGCAGTTCCACTGGCAAGCCGCTTTCGGCCACCACGCTTGCAGCATCACTGGAGTGAGCGCGGCGGAGACGAGCGCGTCGGGGCGCGCCTCTGCCGTGGCCAGCACGATTCGGTAGAGCACGAAGAAAGGCAACGCGAGCAGCAGCGCGCTGACGTATACGGGATAGATGCGGGCGACACGCGCCCACCAGAACGCGCGCTTCGACCCACGTAGCGATCCGCTCGGATCGATGTAGGTATAGGTCAGGATGAAGCCGCTGAGCACGAAGAACAGCGATACGCCGAGGTACCCGTGGGACAGGAGGCGACTGACGAGTCCCGACGCGCCTGGCACCAGTGTTTCCACGGCGTGATAGAGCACCACCCAGATGGCCGCGACGAACCGGAGCCCGGTGAGGGGCTCGAGAGCGGGACGGCGTGCGTGGTGAGCGGGTGCGGTCATGGGAGTGCGGTGAAGGCAAAAGCCCCCGAGCGCATGACGCTCGGGGGCTTTGTGCCGTCAACAAACGATGGACTACTCGTCGAGCGAATCCAACGGGATGTCCATCGGGATGTCCGACGACAGCTCGTCTTCCGTGTGGATCTTCGACGGCGTCTCCGGGCGGGGCGGCTGCTCCTCCGGAATACCCACGACGCTCAGCACGATGCGGCGGTGAATCGGATCCACCTCGAGCACGCGCGTGTCGAGCAGCATCGTCTCATAGACCACGTCGGCGGGACTGTTGACCGGCTTGCCGTCGAGCGTGAGCTGTGAGATGGGCACGAAGCCCTCGATGTCGTTGCCGATGTCCACTACGACACCCTTGTCCATCAGGCGCACAACAGTTGACCTCATCTCGGTGCCAACGGGATAATTCTCGCCGATGCGGAGCCACGGATCTTCCTCGGCCTGCTTGAGGCCGAGCGAGATGCGCTTGTTCTCGCTGTCGATGTTGAGGATGACCACATCCACCGCGTCGCCCTTCTTCACCACTTCCGACGGATGCTGCACGCGCTTGGTCCAGCTCATGTCGGAGATGTGGATCAGGCCATCGATGCCCGGCTCGATCTCGACGAATGCGCCGAAGCTCGTGAGGTTGCGAACCTTGCCATTGATGCGCGTGCCCACCGGGTACTTGAGGGGCAGCACGACCCAGGGATCCTGCTCCGTCTGCTTCATGCCGAGCGAGATCTTTTCCTCGTTCGGATCGACCTTGAGCACCACCGCCTCGATCGTCTCGCCAATGCTCACGAGCTTCGACGGGTGACGGACGTTGCGCGTTCAGCTCATCTCGCTGATGTGCACGAGGCCTTCGATGCCCGGCTCGAGCTCGATGAAGGCACCGTAATTCGTGATGCTCAC
>JBKJMP010000144.1:0-4010 GCA_046596395.1 Gemmatimonadaceae bacterium | reverse complement strand
GACCGCCGACTTCCTCTCCACCATCCCGCTGTTCAGCGGCCTCCCGGCCGACGAGCTCGCGCGGTTCGCCGACCTGGTGCGCGACCGCTCGTACCCCAAGGGGAGCGTCATCCTGTTCCAGGACGATCCCGGCGATTCGCTGTTCATCGTGCGACTCGGGCGAGTGAAGGTCGTCCTCATCGGCGAGGACGGCCGCGAGGTGATCCTCGGCGTGCTCGAGCCTGGCGCCCACTTCGGCGAGCTGGCCCTGATCGACGACCAGCCCCGGTCCGCCCATGTGATCGCGATGGAGGACGCCCAGCTCCTCGTCCTCCGACGCGAGGATTTCCGCCGCCGAGTGGAGGCCAATCCGAGCGTGGCGTGGGCGCTGCTGAGCGAGCTGTCGCGCCGCCTGCGCCGCGCCGACGAGAAGATCGGCGGACTCGTTCTCCTCGACGTACCGGGGCGCATTGCGCGCCTGCTGCTCGACCTCGCCGAGGAGGGCGGGAGTGCGACGATCGAGAAGGTGCTGACGCACCAGACCATTGCCCAGATGATCGGCGCCAGCCGTGAGACGGTGTCGCGCTCGATGAAGGACTTTCAGGAGCTCGGGCTCATTCGCGTCGAGCGCCGGAAGATCGCCATAGCGGACCGGGATGCGTTGGAGAAGCGAGCCCAGGTGCGCGTGTGACAACGATCACAACTGCCTCGTGACCCGCTCCCTCGCGGAAAATGGCCTCATGCGGGCATACTGTCTCGTGAGTTACGGGACGGCCCGCTGATGCCTCTTTCGGTGCGGTTCTGGGGGACGAGGGGCTCGATACCGAGCCCGGGGCCCACGACGGTGCGGTACGGGGGGAACACCCCCTGCGTCGAGTTGCGAACGAAGGACGGCTGGCTGGTCATCCTCGATGCAGGAACGGGGATACGGGAGTTGGGACGGACGCTGTTGGAGCAGACGGGAAACGGACGCACGGCAATCGACGGTGACATCTTCCTGACACATGCGCACTGGGATCACATCCAGGGGATCCCGTTCTTTGCGCCACTGTTCCGGAAGGGGAATCATTTCACGATCTGGGGTCGAAGTCGCTCCAGACGAGCATCGACCGGGTGGTTCGGGACCAGATGTCGCCGGTGGTGTTTCCCGTGACGTTCGAGGAGCTGCAGGCGCAGATCGATTTCAGGGAGCTGGCGGAGGAACAGCTGGCCGGCAACGGGTACGAAGTGCAGGCGATCCAGGTTCGGCACCCCGGTGGGGCGATGGGATACCGATTCACGGAAGGAAACGCGGATGTGGGTGGGCTCGTCTATGTATCGGACAACGAGGTGAGCCCTCGCGCAAAGTACGACGACCAACCGGGATGGCGTGAGCGGTTCGTGCAGTTCGCTCGAGGTGCCACGGTCCTGGTGCACGATACGATGTTCACGGCGCAGGAGTACGAGGCGTTCATTGGGTGGGGGCACTCGACCTACGAGGACGCGGTGGAATTGGCCCTCGAGGCGGAGGTCGAACGGTTGGTGTTGTTTCACCACCGCCCCGAGCGCACGGACGACGAGGTGGACACGTGCCTGGCGAGCTGCCGGGCGCTCGTTGCCTCGAAGGGAGCGCGGCTCGAGGTGATTGCCGCTGCTGAAGGGATGAGGCTGACCGTTTGAAGTGCAGTGTGTCACCCGGCGCGGATGCGCGAGTGCACAGATCGATTGAATCGTACGAGTCTCGGAGGAGACCATGACCCGCATCGCACGTTTCGTTTCACTGGCCGCCGCCGCCGTCGGCCTCGTCGCTCCCCTCGCCAGCGCGAGCGCGCAGGCGTCAAAGGACGGCAAGCCGACCGTGGCCATCCTGTACTTCAACAACGGATCGTTCGGGAAGGACTCGAAGGATTACGATGGCCTGAGTAAGGGCATCCCGGATTTCCTCGTCACGGAGATGTCGGCGAATCCGAACATCCGCGTGATCGAGCGCGACCAGGTGCAGAAACTCGTCGATGAGCAGAAGCTCATCACGGGCGGCCAGGTCGACAAGGAGACGGCGGTGCGCGTGGGCAAGCTGCTCGGCGCCCAGCACATGATCTTCGGCGGGTTCATGACGGACCCGAAGGGCAACTTCCGGATCGACGCCCGTGCCGTGAACGTGGAGACGAGCGAGATCGAGCACGTCGACCGCGTGGATGACAAGGCAGACAACATCATGCAGAGCATCAGCACGCTCGCCGGCAAGCTGAACACCGGCATGAAGCTGCCCGCCCGCCCCCGCCGCGTTGGTGACGCTGCGCCGTCCGGTGGCGCCGTGCAGGCTGGTGCCCCCGCTGCCACGCCGAAGCTCCCGATGCGCGTCGCCGTGATGTATGGCAAGGCGCTGGACTCCAAGGACCATGGCGAGAAGTCGAAGGCCGTTGAGTACTTCAACGCCGTGCTGAAGGAGTTCCCCGAGTATGGCCCGGCCAAGTCGGAGCTCGCGAAGCTGAAGTAACGACCACCTGGTCCTCGATTCCGAGGATGAGCCCGCCGAGCGTCGACGACGCCGGCGGGTTTCTTCGTTCTCACGATGGTATCTTTGCAGTCCGATGAAGCCCCTCCTTTGAAGCCTCTCCTTCTCACGGCGGTCGGTCGCACGATTTCCACGGCGCCACTTGGGCGCCGCGGGGACGACGTTGAGGTGCGGCACATCCCCGCCCTCCCCACGGCGCGCGCCATCGAGCAGGACCGCCCGACGGTGATCGCGCTCGACCACGCCCTGCTGGTGAGCCTTGGGGACGACCCGACGCGTCTCCACGAGTTGGCGCTCCTGACCGCGATCGTGGGACTCGGCGAGCCTGGGGAGAAGGAGCCACCATCGGGTTTCCCGATGGAGTGCCTGACAAGCTGGGTTGCAGGCGACGCTCCGGTCTCGATGGTGATCGCTGCAATCCGGGGCGCTTTTCGCCACGCCGGTGCGCTCGTGGCGGAGCGGCGGGCGCGTGAGCAAGCGGCCGACCGGGCGCGGGAGCTGGCCGAGCTCACGGCGATCGGCGTCGCCCTGACCACCGAACGTGATCTTCACACGCTGCTCGAGCTGATCCTCACGCAGGCGCGCCGGCTCACGAACGCCGACGCCGGATCGCTCTATCTCGTGGAGAAGGACGACAGCGGCGCGCCGTATCGGCTCCGCTGCGCGATCGCGCAGAATTTTTCGCTGCCCGCGCTGCCGTTCCACACGTTCACCGTCCCGATCGACCACGCGAGCCTCGCCGGGTATGCAGCGGCGACCGGCCAGCCGCTCGTGATCGGCGACGTCTACCTCCTGCCGGACGACAGCTCCTTCAAGCAGAACCGCAGCTTCGACGAGAAGGTCGGGTATCGCACCAAGTCGATGCTGGTCCTGCCGATGAAATCGCACCGGGACGAGATCGTTGGCGTGTTGCAACTGATCAACCGCAAACGCTCGGCTGACGCGCGACTCTCGACGAGTGACGTGGTCGATCGCGAGGTGCACACGTTCGACGATCGTTGTCTCGAGCTCACGAGCGCGCTCGCGTCGCAGGCCGCAGTGGCCATCGAGAACGGCAAGCTGTACGAGGACATCGAGCGCCTGTTCGAGGGATTCGTGACGGCCGCCGTGACGGCGATCGAGTCACGCGATCCAACGACGTCTGGACATTCCGCGCGCGTGGCGACGCTGACAGTGGGGCTGGCCGAGGTGGTGGACCGGGTGACCGACGGGACGTATCGGGACGTGACGTTCTCCCGGGAGCAACTCCGCGAGCTACGGTACGCGGGCTTGCTGCACGACTTTGGAAAGGTGGGTGTGCGCGAGCAAGTGCTCGTGAAGCAGAAGAAGCTCTACCCACCGGACCTCGAGATCATCCGCAACCGCTTCGGGTACCTGTTGCAGCGGTCCGACCTGGAGTTCGAGCGCGACCGGGCGAACTTCGTGCTCGTGAACGGAAGGGAGCGCTACGACGCGGAAGTCGCGCGACTCGAGGAGGAGCGGAGCCGCCGTCGCACCGAGCTGCTCACCTTCCTCGATTCCATCGTGAAGGCGAACG
>JBKJMP010000073.1:0-6485 GCA_046596395.1 Gemmatimonadaceae bacterium | reverse complement strand
CGGACCGGCCGCCATTCAGGTCATGTCGAACCTGATTGCCGGCCCGCCGGTGACGTATCCACTCTCCGTGCCGCAGCGGATTCTCGCGCCGGGCCAGTCCATCATCCTCGCCGATGGCCAGTGCAACGAGCTACCGCCCACCGGTGGTACTGCGCGCTACCTGCTCACGGTGTACAGCGTTTCGCAGTCCGCGGAGAACGTGCTGGACTTCGAGGTGGGCGGAAACCTGCCGGCCGCGGGGGCGGCGGTGAAGATTCCCGCGGTCCAGCCGTTCATTCGCGCGAGCGAGGCGCCGTCGCCCGAGTCTCGCCGTGATCGCGCGCATCTCGATGTGCTGGAATGGAACCGCGCAACCTACGCCGAGGGACGCGCGATCGCGGCGCGGCTGCCGTCGATGAGCCGGTCGTCGACCGCTCGCGCAGCGGTGCCGGTGCTCGGCGACGTGAGGTCCTTCTTCCACCTCTTCGGCACCAACTGCCGCGACACCTTGAGCGCGAAGATCGGGACGAAGGCGGTGTACGTCGGGACGCGCGCGGTCATCTGGGAGGACTCCACGAACGCCCTCCTTGGCGCCGACAACCCAGAGATGCGCAATTACTACGACCGGCTCGGCCGCATCTTCGACGGAGACCAGTACGACGTTGTCCGCAACACGTTCGGCGATCCGCTGCGGCGGGACCCGCTCACGGACAATGACGGACGCGTGCACATGGTGTTCACGCGGCGCCTGAATGGATCGTCCGCTGCGGCATACGTGACGTCGTGCGACCAGTACCCGAGTACCGTGTTCGCGGCGAGCAACTTCGGCGAGGTGTTCTATGGGATTGCGCCGACGGCGACGGGCTCGAACCTCAACAGCACCTCGTTTCCCGACGGCTGGTTCAACTTCATGGCGCGCACCGTCGTGCACGAGGTGAAGCACATCGCGTCGCAGGCGGCGCGCGTGGCCAACAACGCGTCGGTGTTCGAGCAGTCGTGGCTGGAGGAGGGCACGGCACGCCACGCGGAGGAGGTGTGGGTGCGCGACTACCTGCACAAGGTTGCGTGGAAGGCGAACACGGGATTCGGGACTGCAGCGAACAATGGGTTGTACTGCGACTTCCATCCCGAGAGCGGGGCGTGCCTCGCGAGTGACGTGCTGCGTCGTCCGGGCTTCGGCATGCGGCGGCACTTCCACGAGCTCCGCAACAAGTTGCGCGAGCCATGGAACTGGTCACTGTACGCCGATGGCATTGGGCAGAGCGGGAGCGTGTTCTACCAGACGTCGTGGTCGCTCGTGCGGTACGTGATCGACCGGTACGGCGCATCGGACGCGGCTTTCCTCACGGCGCTCACGAGCTCAACGAGCAGCGGGATCACCAACCTCGCGAACCTCGCCGGCGTGAACACGGACCAGCTGCTCGGGGGGTGGGGAATGGCGCTGTTCACGGACGACTACCCGGGGCTCGCGGCCAACCCGGACCTCCAGATCCCGACGTGGAATTTCCGCGCAATTTATGGGTCGCTGAATGGCGACCCCACGTGGATGAGCACGTTCACGACACCGTATCCGGTGCAGCCGGTGCAGCTCACGTTTGGCAGCTTTTCGGTGCAGCGCACAGGGGTGCGCGGGGGTGCGCACGCGTACTTCGAGCTCTCCGGTGCCTCGACGACGTCGCAGCTTCTTCACCTGCGCAACGTGATCGGCGGGAATCTCTCGACGAATCTTCGGCTGGCGATCGCGAGGCTGCAGTGAGGTTTGCGTCCGCGGCGAGCCTGGTGTTGGTCGTCGCGTGTCAGCCGCTGCGGGCTCCATCTGTGGGCCCGGAGGGGGATGGCGCCGCGGTCGTTGTCTCGGACACGGCGCGGGGCATCGTCTCCGTCGTGGGCAGCGAGCCGCTGACGACGGTCGTGCTGGCGCTGACCGGCCCTGGAGGCCTGCTCGCCATCGAGGGGCCAGCGCAGGCGGCCCTCGGCCGGATGGCCGGGCTGGAAGTTGTGGTCAGCGGCCGTCGAAGCGAGCGGCGGAGCATGACGGCATCCCCGTCGGGCGCCATCGTGTTCGAGGCGGGGCGGTTCGAGGTGCGGGCCGCCGACAGCATCGCGGCGCACGACGGCATCGTGACGGTGGAGGGCGGGAAGTTCTACCTCCGTACCGCGTCGCACGGGCGGCTCGCCGCCGACCACCTGCCGTCGGCGCTTCGCGAGCGAGTCGGTGCGCGGGTGTTCCTCGTGGGACCACTCGATCGCGCACCGGTGTCGTACGGCTTTATCCCGTGATGCAATGCTGGCGCGCTGTGGTGGGTCAGAGTCGGGCGGCGTTTTGGGCGCTTTGGGGTCAGAGTCGGGGCGGAGTTTTGGGCGCTTTGGGGTCAGAGTCGGGCGGCGTTTGGGGTCAGAATCGCCACTCGGGCACGTCGGCGCGAAGACCCAAGGGTGAGAGTAGATAGAGGTGGGGTGTCAGACTCAAAACTGCCCACGACTCTGACCCCCAACTGCCACGACTCTGACCCCGAACCGCACCCCACTCTGACCCCAAACTGCCCCCCACTCTGACCCCAAACTGCCCCAAACTCCCCAAACTGCCCCAAATCGCCCACGGCGTCGTCCCTGTGCACCGCCCTAACGAACTACGGCGTGTGAGGTGCCGCCGTGGCCGCTGGAGCTGCGCTGTGAGGTGCCTTGTTGGCGTAGTGCGAGTTCGTCAGCCGCACGACCGCGAACAGGATCACGAAAATCGCGACCGCTCCAAGAATGAGCCCCGTGAAGGCGGCCGACTTGTCGGTGGACTGGGGCGCGCTCACTTGACGGTCACCTTGTTCATCACGTCGTCCTTCTTGATCTGCTTCATGAACTCGATTCCCTCGGTGATCTTGCCGAACACCGTGTGCACACCGTTCAAGTGGCGCGTGTTGTCCTGCGACAGCACCATGAAGAACTGGCTGCCGCCGGTGTCCTTGCCAGCATGGGCCATCGAGAGCGAACCGACCTCGTGCTTGTGCGGGTTGCCGGCGGTCTCGCACTTGATCTTCCAGCCCGGTCCCCCGGTGCCGACGCGCGGGTCGCCAGGGGGAAGGTCGCGAGAGAGCGGGTCGCCGCCCTGGACGACGAAGTCGGCGATCACGCGGTGGAACTTGACCCCGTCATAGAAGCCCGAGTTCGCCAGCTTCTCGAAATTCTCGACCGTCTTGGGTGCTTCGGCTTCATAGAGCTCGGCGGTGATGAGACCGCGATTGGTGTCGAAAGTGGCTGTCTTCAACGGCATCTCCGGTGCGGATGGGTGACCAAAGATAGTCCGGGTGAGCCTTAGTGGCATGGGGGGCTCTCCGATCGTCCATTTACAAGCGGGGACGTACGGCCGACCTTCCACCAAACCCCTTTTCGCCTTCACAACTTCGGGTCATGCGCCTCTCACGACCGCCCCTCCGTACGCTCCTGCTTGCTGCCGTGACCGCGTGCGGAGGCGGGGGCGAGACCACGACGCCCCCACCGGCCGCGTTCGTGCCGGTCGTGAGTTCCATCACCGTGATCCCGGGCGTGGCACAGGCGGAGGTCGGGGCAACCGCGACCGTCGCGGCCGAAGTGCGTGACCAGCGGGGAGTGATCTTTCCGGGCAAGACGGTGACGTGGGCGAGCTCGAATCCTGCCGTGGCCACCATCGATGCCGGCGGCGTGGTTCGCGCGGTTGCCCTCGGCAGCGTGACCCTGACCGCCGCCGTGGACGGCAAGCAGGGCATCGGCATCTTCAATTCCTTCGCGCCCCCGGTAACGAGCGTGACGATCACGCCGCCGGCGGGACCGCTGAGCGCCGGCCAGGTGGTCACCCTGGTGGTCACGTTGCGTGACCGCAATGGCGCGGAAGCGACGGGGCGCCCCGTGACCTGGACGTCGAGCTCCACGCGCATCGCCACAGTGACGAATGCCGGCGTCGTCACGGCCGTGAGCCCGGGAACCGCCACCATCACCGCGCTCAGCGAGGGGATCAGTGGGACGGCTGCGGTGGTCGTGGCAGCACCGGCCGGCACCGTGCTCCCCACGATCACCTCCATCGCGCCCGCCACCCTGCGGACGGGCGAGACGGCGACCATCAACGGATCGGGCTTCAGCACGGTGGCGGCGAACAACGGCGTCTTCGTCGCGGGTCTGCCCGTGGCGGTCACGGCCGCGACCCCCACTCAGCTCAGCATCGCCCTGCCCACCACCGGACTTCCGTGTCAGAGCGCAGTGCCCGTCGACGTCGAGGTCTCGACGACTGGAGGCACCGCGTCCGCCAGGCAGCCGCTGAGCACGTCCACTGTGCGGTCACTCGCCGTGGGCGGCAGCGTCATGCTTACCGCAGGAAACGGCGTTGCGTGCAACGAGCTTCCAACCTCAGGCACGTACCTCGTCTCGGTCTTCAATGCATCGCGCTCGGCGCAGTCTACCGAGGAGCTGGAGTTCAGGGGATCACCGGCAGGAGTCGCCGCGTCGCGATCGAGTCCGGCGCCGATCGCGACGTCGATCGGGGTTGCGCCACGCGCCGTGCGTAGCAGCCTCGACCCGCGAGCGGTCGCCGATGCCCGTGAGCACACCAGCCGCATGGAGCGCGATGCGCAACTCGTTCGCGAGCTCGGTTCGCCGCGCCGGTATCGCCGCGCTCCGCGCTCGTCGTCGATCTCCGGCTCGGCAGGCGGTGCATCGCGCGCAAGCGTTCCCGTCCCCACGACGGTCGGCGAGAACGCGCAGCTCAAGTTCCATTTCAACAGCTGCACCGCGGCGGCGTCCGTGCCGATCACGGCCCGCGTGGTGTTCGTGGGCGCAAAGACCATCGTGCTGGAGGACAACGCCGGCGTGCTCGCCGGCAAGATCGACGCCGACCTGGTCGCCCTCGGCAAGGAGTTCGACGAAGTTTCGTACCCGCTGCTCACCAACTTCGGCGATCCACTCGCCTACGATGCGGAGACGGACGCGAACGGACGCATCATCATGCTTTTCACGCCACAGGTGAACGCGCAGGGCTCGAACCTGCTCGGTTTCGTTTCGGCGTGCGACCTCTATCCGCCGACGATCGCCACGCAGGTGGGCGCGAGCAACCAAGCCGAGATCTTCTACGCGCGCGCGGTGACGGATACGTCGCCCACCAGTACGTCGCTCAACGGACGTCCGAACTGGCGCCGGCAGATGCCGAGCACCCTGATTCACGAGACGAAGCACATTCTCTCGTACGCAGAGCGCTTTGCGACGCCCGTGCTGATCGACGTTTTCGAGCAGACGTGGCTCGAGGAGGCGACGGCGCAGATGGCGAGCGAGATGTACGGACGCGCGCTGCGCGGCAACACGTGGCGCAGCAACTCCACGTACTTCGGAACGCTCGACTGCGAGGTGCGCCCCTCCAACTCGCAGTGCGGCGGCGGCGTGTTCGTGATGGGCAACCATTTCGGCTTCCTCACCGATTATCTCCAGAATCTGGAGACGAAGTCGATCATCAGCGGCAGCGAAGACAGCGACATCTACGGCAGCTCATGGCTGTTCACGCGCTGGCTCACCGACACGTATGGCGGTACGAGCGAGAGGGGGTTCCTCACGCAGATCGTGAAGAACTGGAATGTCGTTGGCGTGGACAACGTGGTGTCCGTCACGGGGAAGACGTGGGCCGAGCTGCTGTCGCAGTTCACGTTGATGCTCGCGGCGGACGACCTGCCGAACGTCGGCGCGCCGTTCGTGACGGCAAGCTGGAACTTGCCCGGCATCTTCAGCGGCTACAACACGGACTTCCCAAACTCGCGCCCGGCCGCCCCGCTCAACATCCGGCCCGTGCAGTTCGGCAGCACATTCCTGGTCAACCCGGGGCACCTCAAGGGCGGCGGGGCAATGCTCCTACGGTTTGCCCCGGGGGGCGGTGCTGGTGGTCAATTGCTCGAGCTACGTCGCGCCGGGAGCACGGCGCTGCCGACGTCATCCTCCCTCGGCATGGCCGTGCTACGGGTGCAGTAGCTACTTCGCGACGGGTGGCGTTCCCGAGGTAATCGCGCCGAGCCACAGGCGCGGCACCTTGCAGCCGGCGAGCTGCGCGGGATCGAACCTCCATTTCGCGACGGCGGTCTTGAAGCTGCTCGCGAGCCAGGGGTGCGTGGTCTTCAACACCTTGAAGCTCGACATGTCCGCCTTGCCGAGCGTGTCCACGAGCACGGTGATGCGCACCTCGTTGTATTTCGCGCGCTTCACGGCAGCAGGCATCGACTTCCCTTGCAGCGCCGAGGGAACGCTCGCGCGCGGCGACGCGAGGCGATCGACCGGGAGGTCGGGCGTTGCCTTCGCGCGACGAACCGCCTCGACGCAATCGCCGGCGCGAAGCACGTCGGAGACCGGCGGCGCGACGCGCACGGCCGTCTCCGGTACCATCTCCGGCTCGGGATCGGGGTTGCGCGCGCACGCGGCGAAGACGGGTAGGAGGGCGAGCGCACGAAGAAGGCGTTGATTCATGATGGTATTTGTGATGGCGCTCACACGAGCGCAGATGGGCAGAC
>JBKJMP010000599.1:0-3122 GCA_046596395.1 Gemmatimonadaceae bacterium | reverse complement strand
AGGACCGGCGCTACGTGATCGACAACGAGGCGCACGTGATGATGTCGCGCATGGGCGACGCGATCTCGCGCGCCTGGCCGCGACGTCCGCCACGCCCGGCGGCGCCCTGAGGAACACGGTCGTGCGCGTGCTCGCTCCGGTGGCGGAAGCACTCGCCGCCGGTCGCGCCGTCGTCGCGCTCGAGAGCTCGGTGCTTGCGCAGGGGCTTCCCATTCCCGCCAATCGCGAGGCGGCCGAGCGGATGGTGGCGGGGGTGGAGCGTGCCGGCGCGGTCGCGGCAATCACCGCCATTGCTGCCGGCGTGCCGACGCTCGGCCTCGAAACGGACGAGCTCGAGCGCTTCCTCGCGCGCGAGGGAACGCGAAAGGTGTCGTCGCGCGACATCCCTGCGGCGATGGTGGACCGGGCCGACGGCGCGACGACGGTTGCGGCGTCGCTCTGCATCGCCGTCGCGGCCGGGGTCGAGGTTTTCGCGACCGGGGGCATTGGCGGCGTGCACCGGGGTGCACCGTTCGACGAGTCGGCCGACCTCGCCGAGCTCGCCACGTCGCCGATCGTCGTCGTGTGTGCCGGGGCGAAGTCGATCCTCGACCTGCCGGCAACGCTCGAGCGTCTCGAGAGCCTCGGCGTGACGGTCGTGGGCTACCGCACCGACGAGCTCCCCGGGTTCTTCACCCGCTCGACGGGGCTTCGGCTTCCAGCGCGCGCCGACACGGTGGAGCAGATTGCGGCGATGCACCTCGCCGCTCGTGCACTCGGCAGACGTCAGGCGACGCTCGTCGTCCAGCCGCTGCCGGAGGACGTCGCCCTTCCGAGTGAGCTCGTGAGTGGGGCGGTGAACCAGGCCCTGGCGGACGCCGAGCGACAGGGAGTGATGGGATCAGCGACCACTCCATTCCTCCTGTCGGCCGTGCTCGCCGCCACGGAAGGGCGATCTTTATCGGCGAACCTCGGATTACTGGAGAAGAACGCGGTGCTCGCGGGGCGGATTGCCGTCGCGCTGGGCGCCGCGCGGAACCCGGCGTAACATGCGTCGCACGCACCCCTTTCCCGTCGAGAAAACCGTTGAACTTGTCACGCACTCAATGGTACAATAGGACAACCCTCACGAGCAGGAGGCTTTTGTACCCATGGCCACTCCGTTCCTGAGCTCCGAAGAGTATGACGAGCGCGCCCATCAACTCTATAACGAAGGCGAGTACGACGACGCCCTGACGGTCCTTCGCGAGGGACTCGCGCTCTACCCGAACTCGGTGGAGCTGCATATTGGAGTCGGCTATGCGCGCCTCGCCCGTGAGGAATTTGCGTGGGCGCGCCGCAGCTTCGAGGAGGCGCTGGTGTTCGAGCCCGAGCACGAGGACGCCCTCGCGGGGCTTGGCGAGACCCTGCTGCGGTTCGGCCTCGAGGACGCCGCGCTCCGGTGCTTCCGTCGCACGCTCGAGCTGGGATACGCGGACGACCTGGACCTCATGCTCCAGAGCGGGCGCGCGCTGTTTCGTGAAGCGTCCACCCGCGACCGCCGAGAGCTGTTCGAGGCATCCCTCGAGTTCTTCGAGGTGGCGGTGCAACAGGCGCCGGACAGCGCCGAGGCGATTGCATGCGTGGGATACTCGCAGCACCGGCTGGGTGACGACGACGTGGCCATCGTCTCGCTCCGGAAGTCACTCCAGTGCGACAACGAGCATGCCGAGGCGCGCATCTACCTCGCCAACATCCTGTACGATCGCGGCGACTACGAGGCGGGGCTCTATCACTTCGAGCGGACGACGCCCGAGGATCACTGGGACGAGCTGGGCATCTGGCGGCTCATCGAGCTCAAGCGCGCCGCGTACAAGCTGTCCGAGCACGACGCCGACCTGAAGCCGTGGGAAGACCGTCTGGCGGAGCTCGGCGGCGAAATGGACGACCTGGACGAGCTTTTCATCGAGGTGGATGGCGCCGTTGCGGGTGGCAGCACCGATGTGGAGGTGGCGCGAGGGCAACTCGAGCTGTTCGGCACGCTTCTTTCCAGCTTCGCCGACACGAGAGCGGATGCATCCGAGGCGCAGGCTGCGCACGAGGTGCTCACGCGGGATGGACGGCAGCTCACTGGTTCGTGGGAGGATATCGTGCGTTCGTTGCAACACGTGGATGCAGAAGGGGGGCGTGACGTCTCGCTCGAGGTCTTCATGTCGAGGATCGCGAAGCGGACCTTCCGCGAGACGGGCGTGCGGGTGCCGAGCCATGATGTCGAGCTGTTCGTTCGCGCCAGCGCGGACGCCGGGCTCCTGCGCATCGTGCAGTGACCGGCCCCGCGCAGCGCGCCGCGCTCGACGCGGTGCACGCCGCGCGTCCGATCGTCGCGCGGATGTCGCTCTCGCGCGACAAGGAGGATCTCGCCGCCGACATCATCGACGCCTGGGCGGCAGTCGAGACCGGGCTCCGCTCGCTCATCGGCGGCTCGGCGCTGAGTGGCCAGATGCTGATCCGCGAGCTCCGCCAGCGGCACTTCCTGTCGCTCGAGCAGGCTAACGCGCTCGCGGAGTTCCACGCGGCTCGCGACCGAGCCGGGCGGACGGAGTACGCGCCTACCGAGGGCGACATCGGCGCCGCTCGCGACGCATTCCTCAAGCTCGAGGCGGGACTCCTCGACGATCCGAACGTGGTGCGCTCGTCCACGCAGACGGGAATGGGTACGCGCGTGCCGCCCGCCGAGGCGGTGCTGCCGCCTCCGGGCCACACCACCATGGTGCCGTCGGCTCGTCCCGCGTGGATGATCCCGGTCCTCGGCGCCGTCGGACTCGTGCTGGTGGTGGCGCTCGCGTGGTTCCTGCTCGCGGGGCGTGGCGGCTCCAGCGAAGCGTATGAGCAGGGCGTCGTCGCATTCCGGGAAGGGCGCCGCGAGGCCGCCGAGGGCTCGTTCCGCAAGGCGGCGACGGACAATCCCAATGACCCGATGCCGCACGTGTACCTCGCGCGCATCGAGCGCGAACGCGGCAACCTGAACAACGCCAATGCCGAGGCGGTGAAGGCGGTGCAGCTCGGCCCGAACAATGGCGTGGCGCTGCGCGAGTTGGCGAGTACCCTCTTCGCTGCGCAGAACTTCGACGGCGCTCGCACGTTCTATATTCGCGCCATCAAGG
>JBKJMP010000568.1:0-4625 GCA_046596395.1 Gemmatimonadaceae bacterium | reverse complement strand
TTGCCTACGCGAGCGGCAGCGCGATTCAGCAGTTGACCATCATCGACCTGGCGGGCGCCTCGACGCCTATCGTGCTCAGCGAGCAACGCTATCGCGATCCCCGATTCTCCCCGGACGGCAAACAAATCGCGATTGCGATTCAGGCCCCGAACTCGACGGACATCTGGATCTATGACATCGCCGCCAAGACGGCTTCGCGGCTCACCACCGAAGGCGCGCTGAACGACCGCGCCGAGTGGACGCCCGACGGGACGCGCATCGTCTTTCGGTCGAATCGCATTTCCGGATCGAGCGCGGTGTGGTGGCAACCCGCAGACGGTAGTGGGCGCGCCGAACTCCTCGCGGAATCACCGATAGAGGCGTGGGAAGGCACAGTGTCTCCCGACTCGAGGACGCTGCTGTTTCGCATCGGATCCATTGGTCGTGCCGACATCTACTATCGCTCGATGACAGGCGATACGACGCGACATCCCTTCGCGGCCAGCCCGTTCGACGAGATGGAACCGCGCTTCTCGCCAAACGGGCGGTGGCTCGCGTACGTCTCGAACCGATCAGGGGCCGAGGAGGTGTACGTCGAGCCATTTCCGAATGGCGGCGCGCGGTACCAGGTCTCTGCTTCCGGCGGGACCGATCCATTCTGGAGCGGCGACGGCAAGCGACTGTTCTATCGATCCGACCGGCAGATCATGGCGGCGACGCTCGTGACGAGTTCCGGCATCGCGGTGACGCGACGGGATATGCTCGCCGAGCTCGATCTGATTCCCTCCTCAGGTCACGCGAACTTCGACATTCGGCCGGACGGCAAGCGCCTGGTGATCGTCAAGCCGCTCAACAGCCAGGATGAGCTCATCGTCGTGCATCGGTGGGATCGCGAGCTGGCCTCCCGCGTGAAGTCCGGTTCCCCGCGATAGCAGGAACGAACCCGTCATCGAAATCTCCGGCCTCACCCGCCACTTCGGTACGTGGGCCGCGCTCGACTCCGTGTCGCTGTCGATGCCGCGCGGATCCGTCTATGGCCTCGTCGGCGCCAACGGCGCCGGCAAGACGACGCTCATCAAGCACATTGTCGGCTTCCACACCACCGTGGCCTTCATACTCCTGATAGCGCGAACACGACCAGGTAGAGGTTGAGGCACATGAGAACGAACGCTGGGACCATTGCGAGAGCGGGATCCTTGATCCTGATCCGTACGATGAGCCCAAGCAGCATCATCGCCGCGAGGCCACCGGCCGAGAGCAGGAGCAGTGGACGGAACAAGTAGCCGACGAGAAGTCCCAGGCTGCCCGCGATCTGGAGCGCTGCAGTGAGTACGCGCAGCTGGGCGAGGCCGTAGCGCTCGAATTCCGCCACCATGCTGCCCGACAGCAACGCGTTCGTGCCGTACCAGGCGAACGCGATCATGGAGAGGCCCTGCGCAAGTGCCGCGGCAAGTTGCATTGTTTTCATGTCGGGATATTGTTCATCCGGCGCGGAGCGCGACCCTCACGCTGGACGAACCGGAGCAAGCATGCGAACGGTAATGGTCATCCTTCAGATCGTGGCGGCACTCGGCCTCCTGAATGTGTGGCTGCTGCGATTCAATCGACGGACGGCCTATCGCGGCGGCGAGGCCGGCTCGATGACGGAGGAGTTCGCCGCGTACGGGTTGCCGGCGTGGTTTGCCTACGTCATTGGCGCACTGAAGGTGGGATCGGCGCTCGCGCTCATCGCGGGAATCTGGCTCCCCGCCCTTGTGCTCCCCGCGGCCGCACTCGTCTGCGTGTTGATGCTCGGAGCGCTCGCGATGCACGCCAAAGTCCGCGATCCGCTGAACAAGTCCCTCCCAGCGCTTGGCATGTTGGTGCTCTGTCTCGGCATCGTGTGGGGCGCGGTGCGCTGATCGATCAGAGCGTGTTGCCATTGTCCAGTGGGCACGCCTGCGGCCCCGTCTTCTCTTCCACGCGGTAGACGCAGCCTCCGCAGTACTGGCTTTGCTTCCGGATGTACTGCCCGCTGGACACGTACGGCTTGGTCCCGACCGAGGGATAGGAATTTCAATCGGGGTCGGTCGAGTATCCGGCAAACGTACGGCGGGCGGCTCGCGGGCGACGCGGGCGCAGGAAGACCGGTCGATCAAGTTAGCACCGGCAAGCGGACTCTTGTGCTTGCGGTTCGTGTGTCCCAGACTGGGGCATCCGTGAGTCGGATGCCAGCCCGGGACTCTTCAACGTTGGAGGTCGCATTGCGAAACCCTACACGAATACTCGTCGCCGTCGCCGTAGCTGTAACTGCAGTTGCTGCTCCCGCGCGCGCTCAGCTCGACCTCGGCCATGCGTCATCGCCCTTCTGGTCGTCGAACATCACGAGTACGCCGGGGGGTGACCGCAGCGTGGTTTTCAATGCGATGCAGTCGTTCGCGCTCACATCCGCGGGAGTCTACATCGACCCGTTGCGCCCGACGAGCGGTACGATTCAGGCGAATCTCTTCCAGATGGTTCTTTCGGGCGGACTGGGGACTCGCGGCGCGCTGCTGGCAAGCGGCCAGTTGAACTTCACAGACGTCGGCGCCGGATTTTATCACGTTCCACTCTCCTTTTCGCTCATTGGAGGCCAGCGATACGACATCGGCTTCCAATCGATCAGTCCTGCGGGCTGGGGGAATCCCGGGGTCTACAACATGGAATTCTACGTCTACAACAACCCCTCGGGTAACCCTGGCTACTCGGTGAGTGGCTTGGTCGAGGTGCTCGATGGTGGCGCCGATCAGGATGGCGGATATGGCAATTCGGTTCTGCCGCACGTCGAGCTCAACGGGGCCGTGACGGCGACGCCCGAGCCAGCTTCGTTGTTGTTGATGGGGACCGGACTTCTCGGCGTGGTGGCGGCGGCACGTCGCCGACGTCGGGCCTGAGCGTTTCGCCTTGATTTCCAGCGCCCGGTCGGAATCCGACCGGGCGCTTTTCGTTACGGCCACATCCGACGTTCACCGATACCGACAAGTGCGATACACCTCAATTGTTGTTGACGCTTCTCCCTGCCGCAATCGTCGCGCAAGCACCGGCGGCGTCGCGCCCGCCAGTCGCCTTCGTCGGTGCCACCGTGCTCCCGATGACGCCTTTAGCGACCCTGGCGCATGTTCGTCGCCATCGATGTCGCGAAAGCGGAGTTGGTCGTGCGCGTGCTGCCTCTGCGTGGAGGTGGTTGCGCCACACAAGTGTTGCATCGACGCATCGCACGGTATCCGGAACTGCTCAACTGCCAGAAGCGCCGGCCGCCGTAAAACGTTGCAGCAAAAGTGATTGGCGTCGGGTGTTTACGAAAGAAACGACGGCCGATACTCGGCACACCAGTTGCCATTCCTGAGTCCTCATTCCTTTATCCCCTCGGAGACAGCCTATGCGGCGTTCGTTCCACACACTTGCCTTGGTCGCCACATTGGCGTTCGCAGCGCAGCCAGCGGAAGCACAAACGAACATCAACTACTTCGCGCAATTCAGTCCGGGAACGACAGTGCTGTATTTGCCGTTCAGCGTGTCGAGCGCCGGAACATTTAACGCGCAGACATCCGGTCTCAGCTCGGTGGATCCGATGATCCGGCTGTTCTCCGGCGCCTCGCTAACTGGTGCCGGACTAGGTAGCTTGCTCGCTTTCAATGATGATGGCTCGCCGGCACAACCAGGTTGGAACATCTGCTCCGGCATTGGTGGAACCTGTCACTCGCGGATCAGCAATTTCCTCGGCGCCGGTGACTACACGCTCGCGCTCGGCGTCTATAACCTGACGGAGGCGGAGGCGCGTGCGGGCGCTGCGAATTTTGGCCCCGACGCTGCCTATCGCGCGCCGTACTGCAATGCCAACGCTGATTGGTCCACGTGCAATTACAGCCTCTCGCTCACGTCCGCGACTGGTGTTGCTGTTACCGCAACGCCGGAACCGTCCTCGATGCTGCTGATGGGAACGGCGCTGTCAGGTCTCCTTGGCGTCGTGCGTCGTCGAAGAAAGCTCGCGTAAGTTTCCGAGTCGGTAAAGGAAGTAGTGCCCTGTGCAGAGCAGGGCACTTCTTTTTTGTCGTCCCGTGCCGGTTCCCTTCAGCCGATGGAGCGCGAGTCCGGGGAGCCCCCATGTCTGGGGTAGGGATAGAAGTACGCAATACGACGCGCGATGGTTGGCTTCTTCAATAGGGTGCTGGCGGCGTCGCCACCGTCCGCGATAAATCGAACTCCACTCGCACCCGGCGAGCCGTCCCCTCCCGTCGCAGTGCATACACGAGTCGGCCAGCGTCGGGCACGATCTCGAACGTCCAGACGTTGGTGATCGCAGCCGGGATGAGCGTTGCGGTGTGTGCGTCGGCGTAGAACTCCTGCCGCTCACGCGAGCCCGGCGAACGCGTGTCGCCACCATACTGGGTGACCCGGTCCTCACTCCCGTCGGGATGACGATGATCGTGCTTGAGGCGGAGCCCGCCGTCGGTCCGCGTGAGCACCCACGTACGCGAGCGATCCTCGCCGACGTGAAAGGGAACGCGCACCTCCGTCGACGTGCATTGCCGCACGTGCATGACGAGCGCCGAGCGACGCATGATGCTGTCGCCCGCGGCGCCGTCGGTCAGCCGGCCGCCGAATGCACGTCCGCAGAGTCCCTGGAG
>JBKJMP010000530.1:0-2538 GCA_046596395.1 Gemmatimonadaceae bacterium | reverse complement strand
CGAACGAGAGCGAAGTGGTGAACGTGGTTGGTGAAGTGGAAGGGCGGGATTGCATCCTCGCCGACGACATGATCGACACGGCCGGCACGATCACGGCAGCCGCACATGCGTTGATGGGGCTGGGTGCGCATTCGGTGTACGCCTGCGCAACGCACGCCCTGCTGAGCGGTCAGGCGGTGCAGAAGCTCAAGGATTCACCGATCGTCGAGCTCGTGGTGACGGATACGATTCGACTTCCCCAGGAGCGCCTGTACGACCGCCTCACGGTGTTGTCGGTGGGCGAGCTGTTGAGCAAGGCCATTCGGTACACCCACGCGGAACAGTCGGTCAGTTCGCTGTTCGAGTAACGAGTAACGAGTAACGGAGAACCGAGAACGGAGAACCCGTGTTTGTCCCCGCGATGTGCTCATCGGAGCACCGGCATGGTAGGGCGGACGCAGCCGCCTGAGAGTAGCACCGGCATCGCGGTTCGCTGCAGTCGAGGAACGCACCACCAGGAAGGCATCACATGGCAACAGCACAACTCAGCGCGGAAGCGCGCTCCGACACGGGCAAGGGCGTCGCGCGCAAGCTTCGCGCGGCGGGCCGCGTGCCCGGCGTCATTTACGGACACAAGCGCGAGGCGCAGAGCATCTCTGTCGTCGCACGCGACCTGGACAAGCTCCTGTCGCACATCGCGGCGGGCAGCACGGTGGTCGAGCTCGGGCTCGGCGGCGCGACGTCGAACACCCTGATCCGCGAGATCCAGCGCCACCCGTTCAAGAAGGTGATCCTCCACATCGACTTCCAGGAGCTCGTGGCCGGCGAGAAGGTCACCGTCAACGTGCCGCTCGTGTTTGTCGGCGTGCCCGAGGGCGTTCGCCTCAGCGGTGCCCTGCTCGAGCAGATCATGCACAGCGTCGAGGTGCTCGCGGATCCGTCGTCGATCCCGAACCACATCGACGTGGACGTCACGCATCTCGCCATGGGACACTCGCTCCACGTCCGCGACCTGAAGCTCGCCGAGGGCATCGAAGTGCTGTCGGACGAGGATGCGACGATGTGCGCCGTCATCGCGCCGCGCGCCGTCGTGGAAGCTGCCGCCGCCGAGCCCGGCGCCGCAGAGCCGGAGCTGATCCGCAAGGCGAAGGAAGACGAGGAGAAGAAGTAGCATTCTCGCATTCCTCGCGGCACTCGCGCGACGGCTTCGCCCTTCCCGGGCGGAGCCGTTCGCGCATCCAGACGATGAGACCACGCCGATGAAGGTGATTGTTGGACTCGGGAACCCGGGGAAAGAGTACGAGCACACCCGCCACAACGTCGGCTGGTGGCTGGTGGATCGCGCCGCCGACCGATGGGGCCTCACGGGGTGGAAGAAGGACGGACAGGCGAAGGTCGTGTCCGGCCATCTCCCGTCGGTGAAGGAGGCCGTGCGTCTCGTGAAGCCGCAGACCTACATGAACCTCTCGGGCGGGGTACTGATCCAGTACGCGCGCCGCCCGTTCTGGAGCCCGGCCAACGACCTCCTCGTGGTGGTGGACGACGTCGCGATTCCGTCGGGCACCTGGCGCATCCGCGCCGAGGGGGGCGCAGGGGGACACAACGGGCTCAAGTCAATCCAGGGGTCGCTCGGGACGCAGCAGTACGCTCGCCTGCGGATCGGTGTGGGTGACCCCGAGCGCGCGCCCGGCGGGCCCTTGAAAGACTATGTCCTCGGCGCGGTGGGAAAGCGGGAGGGCGAAGCGATACGGGGGCTGTTTCCGGTTCTCGTCGAGTGCATGGAGGCATGGATACGCACCGGCATGAAGGGGGCACTCGACATTCAGTCGCGGGGCTCCAAGCAGGGGGAGTAGGGCTCTCTCAGGGCACAGGTTTTAGGTGCTCAGATCCAAGCTCGCAGCCAGCAGGGTTGAGGTGCTGTGCGATGCGTGGTGACTCGCTCCGGAGAGCCCGCTGCTGGCTGCTGGCTGCAGGCTTACATCTGAACACCTGATAGCCGTGCCCTTAACGACCCTCTCCACTTTCAGCGCGACGCCTCACGGATCGGGCGAGCGAATAAATGATTCGCTTGACCTCCTCTGCGTCGGCGATGAGGCGCTCGATCGTTCGGCGGTCGCCGGACCCCAGATCACGCGCAAGCAAGAGATGATTGTCGAGCTCACGCGCGGAGCCCAGCGCGATATCCAAATATCTCGCGAAGTCAGGATCAGAAGGTTTCCCCGATCCTTCGGCGATGTTCGCCGAGACGGACGACGCGGCGCGCAGCATCTGTCCGCGTAATCCGGGGATGCCAGCAAGGCCGAGTGTACCGCTGGCATGGTGGACCGCCACCACGAGCGCATGGGCTTTTTGCCAAGCGATTAGGTTCCGAAAGTCTCGCACGCTCTGATTTAGCTTCGCCACGCCCCTCGAGCGTCATCATTCCTCTGCATCTGTAGTCGTTTCCATGCTCAAACTCGGCATCGTCGGCCTCCCGAACGTCGGCAAGTCCACGCTCTTCAATGCGCTCACGAGCGCCGGCGTCCTGGCCGCGAACTATCCGTTCGCGACCAAGGATCC
>JBKJMP010000523.1:0-2853 GCA_046596395.1 Gemmatimonadaceae bacterium | reverse complement strand
AATGCGGGCACTTTGCGCCTCAACAGTGGCACCGCCACCCGCAATGAGCACAGCAACCACGAGGCAAAGGCGAAGCGCGCGCGCTATACGGCCGTCCACCGGTCCAGAAACCATAATCATGAATGACTTTACCTGATGAAGGAAAAGAACATTTCGAACGCGCGACGCGCAAAAGGCGTCAGCTTCTCGCGCCGACGCACATCCGAAGCACGCGCAAAGATCGACGCGGTGGTGGGATACGGATGAATCGTGCGACCGACGCTGCCGAGCTTCATCCCGTTGGTCACGGCGACTGCGAGCTCGCCGATCATGTCACCCGCGCCTTCAGCCACCAGCGTGCCGCCGAGTATCCGGTCGGAACCGCGCTCGAGGTGCAGGCGAAGGTAGCCGTGGTCGGCACTTTCGAGTCGTGCGCGATCGTTGTGAGCCAGTTCGACCACCAGGCTATCGACGTCGTTGCGCTCGCCTGCCTCACGTGCCGTCATCCCAACGTGAGCTACTTCGGGGCTCGTATACGTGCACCAGGGCATGACAAGGCCAGACGCCTTGCCACCGCCAATGCCGAAGAACAGAGCATTGGGCACCGCCAAACGTGCGAGCGCATCAGCCGCGTGTGTGAACTGGTAGCGGGAGGCGACATCGCCGACGGCAAAGATATGAGTATTCGTCGTCCTGAGCTTGTCATCCACCACGATGCCGCGCCTGTCCACGTCGACATGCGCGCGGTCGAGGCCCATGCCTTCCACGTTGGGTGCACGGCCGGCGGCGACTAGCACCTCGTCGAAGGCGAGCTGCTGCCCATCGCGCAGCTGCAACAGGCGTCCCGAGTCACTGCGTGTCGCGCGCTGAATCTCGGCGCCAAGCCGTACGTCCACACCGTCCCGTCGCAGCGCGGCGAGGACGATGGCACCTGCCTCGGCGTCATCATGTGCCAGCAGGCGATCACCGGTCTCGAACAGCGTCACGGCGCTCCCGAAGCGTGCGAATGTCTGCCCGAGCTCGCAGCCGATGGGGCCGCCGCCGATGATGGCCAGGCGTGCAGGCAGTGCCGTCAGGCCGAACACCGTTTCATTCGTGAGCGGCTCGATGTCTGCCAAGCCGGGTACGGGAGGAATGGAGGCGCGGGCGCCGGTGGCGACGATCGCACGGCGGAACTCGAGGCGCGCCTCTCCAACGGAAATCGAGTGGTCGTCGATGAACTCACCGCGGCCCAGGAACACATCCACTCCCAGATCACGAAAGCGCTGCGCGCTGTCGACGACCGCCAGCTCGGAGCGGATGCGTCGCATGCGTGTCATCGCAGTGGCGAACCCAGCGGGTGAGCGCGCCGCGCTATCGCGGGCCGCATGGATCAGCGCCTTGGAGGGTACACACCCGACATTGAGGCAATCGCCACCGAGGAGTGCGCGCTCGACGAGTGCAACGCGCGCGCCCAATCCGGCTGCAATCGCGGCACTCACCAAGCCAGCCGTGCCTCCGCCAATCACCACCAGGTGATATCGATCTCGCGGTGAGGGATTTTTCCAGTCCCGCGGATGTACGAGATCGCGAAGGCGCTCATCGTGCGGATCGTCCGGAACCAGCCCTGCAAATTCTGGGTGCGAGTGCACGCCGGTGCCTGAATGGTAGGAGGAGGTCACGCGAGGATGATCCTCGAAGAGAATACTGGTGATCAGTACCTCTGACGTAGCAACGGGGTCGCATGCAGGTTCCCGCGACCGCGGACATCCGGCGGCAGGAGCAATACAGTGAAATGAAGAGTGCCGCTGGGCGCGAACGCGTCCTAGCTGCCCGGGGGAGGGATCGATCCCTTTCCGTTCAACGCAGCGCGAGCATCCTCGAAGGTGCCGCCGAAGTACGCCACGTTGTGAAAGGCCTCATGCGCGATCATCTCCGCCACGAAGCGTGCGTCGGAGGGGGCGTCGCCGACGACGATGATGCGCGTGTTGTGGTCCTGCATCGGCAGGCGCCCGTCGTCCTTTGCCGCCCGCAGTTCGCCGACGTCGCGCCCTTCCAGCACGAGGCTGCGCGGGATGTTGCGGGCGCCGGGCAGCGAGCCGGCCTTGAACGCCTCGGGGGATCGGACGTCGATCACTGCGGCGGTCCTGTCGAGTGACAGGATGCGCCGGAGCCCGTCGGCCTCGATGACGGTGACTCCGCCGAAGGCGCGCCACACCGGAATGCCGAGCTGGTACCGGAGGACATCGGTGTGGCCGGCGGCGGCGAGCTCGGCGGCGATCCGCTTGCTCTTCGGGCAGAAGGGGCCATTGCAGTACACCACGATCGGCCGCGTCGTGTCGCCGCCCACGAGCCGTCTCACCTCCGCGACGTCGGAGATGTAAACCGACATCGGCACTCCCGGACGTGCCGCGACGTTCTGCGCGCCCGGAATGTGGCTGATCGCATACTCGAGGTGCGGTCGCGTGTCGAGCACCAGGGTCTTCCCCTCGGTGACGATCCGCACGAGCTCCTCGGTGGAGATTTCGCCGTCGTGCAGCGTCCCCGCCTCCGACGCGCCCTGCTGCGTGAACAGGAAGGCGGCGAGTGAGAACCCGGCAGCCGCGAGGGTCCAGGGGAGCAGCCCCCAGCTCCGGCGCGGCGCACGCGTCGAGGGCGCGGGCGCTCCGGCGGTTCCGGCGTCAGACGAAGCGTCGCCGCCGGCCCACTGCTCGCCCACCGTGCGCGTGAGTGCCTCGCGGAACTTCGCGGCGGTGGCGTATCGGTCGGCGGGTAGCCGCGCGAGCGCGGTGCTCACCACACGCTGGAGCAACGGGCTCACGCTCTCGCGCACCGCCCGTACGTCGCGCGGCTGTTCAGTGAGGATGCGCGCCACCACCGCCTGCGGGCTCGGGC
>JBKJMP010000495.1:0-4061 GCA_046596395.1 Gemmatimonadaceae bacterium | reverse complement strand
TGGCCTTCGAGGCCGACCTGAAGCCGGGCCAGCTCATCGGGGACGAACGCCTCGTAGGGGCAGGCCCGTTTGTACCGGGCGGGCGCGTAGATCGTGGAGTCGGCGAGCCACGCTTGTTTGATGGATCTTCCCGGCACCACCCCGCTCTTGATCTGGATTGACCACTAAACAAGATTAAATTTATATACTAATCTTGTTTAGTCAACAAGTAAGATTAAAACGCCCCTTGGGGTCAGAGTGGGCGGGCTCTTGGGGTCAGAGTCGCCTAGGCCGTGCGCCACTGGGCTGCTGGGATACTGGCCGCGGGATTCGACTCTGACCCCAAATGAGTTCCGACTCTGACCCCAAGCGCCTTCGGAGTCTGACCCCAAAGCGCTCCCAAAGCGCTCCCCAAACGCCTTCGCACTCTGACCCCAAAGCGCTCACTAGTCTTGTCTAATCAACAAGTCAGATTGACCAGCCGCGTCCGTCCCCTCGTCAGGCCAGCCCAGCCGCCCAGTGTGCACTCGTCGCGCCGATCTCGTCCATCACCTGCGCATCCGTCCGCCCCGACGACTTGAGCACGTGAAAGCTGTGATCCGCCGTCTCCACCCAGTGCATCTCCCACGGTGCGATGACGGTGGCAAGCGCCGTCTCCATCAAGTCACGCGAGACGAACGGGTCGCGCGTACCGCTGAACGCGATCACCGGCATGCGAATGCTCGGCAGGTGAGCCGTCCGCAACTTCTCCGGCTGGCCCGGCGGGTGGAGAGGATAGGCGAGGAGCAGCAGGCCATTCGCGTCGAATCCCTCGCCAGCCATCATCGACGCCGTGCGCCCGCCCATCGAGCGTCCGCCGATGATCACGCGCTCGGGCGCACGCTCCGCGCGCGCCCGCGCCACGACGGCGCTGAACGCGGCGACGAGCTTCGGCATCCCGTCGGGACGTCCGCTCCCCTTCTCTCGATACAGAAAGTTGAAGCGCACGACACCGAATCCGTGGCGCCGCATGGCATTGGCCGATGCGAGGGTGCCGCGATCGGAGATGCTCCCGCCGGCGCCGTGGGCGCAAATGAAAATCGAGTGCTGTTCACCGGCGCTCGGCGGCTCGTAGACAGCAGACGTCTGCTCCGCGCCGACAGCCACCTTCCACTCAATCGAACTCATTCGAGGCGCTCTGGGACGTGGATTTCATCCAGCGACATCGAGTTATCTGCATCGCAAACTGTTCGTAAGAGCTCAATGCTCTTTACGACAGCCAGATTCCGCGCTCATGATCGATCAGCGGCGACCACCGCATTCAGGAGTACATCCGCACCATTCGCCACATCCCCCGCCTTCGTGAACTCCCGCGGCGAATGGCTGATCCCACCGACACTCGGCACGAAGATCATCCCCATCGGAGCGATGTGCGCAATCTCCTGCGCATCATGTCCCGCGCCGCTCGCCATGCGCTGACGCGAGAGTCCAAGGGCAACCGCGCTCGCATCGATCCACCCCATCACGCGCGCATCGCTCATCGCGGGGACGCTGTCCACAAGTCGCTGAAAGCCGAACGTCGTCCCCGTGGCCGTCCCGATCTCTCGCCCCAACTGCTCGAACACTGAAGTGAACCGCTCGAGCTTGGCCCGATCGAGATCGCGCAGGTCCACCGTCAACACGACGCGCGACGGAATCACGTTCGTCGTGTTCGGCGTGGCGTTCAGTCGCCCCACGGTCGCAACTTGCCGGCCTGATTCAGAACGAATGGCATCATTCACCGCGACCGTGAACTTCGCCGCCGCGAGCATCGCATCCTTGCGCTGGTCCATCGGCGTGGTGCCGGCATGATTCGAGAATCCGTCGATCGTCACCTCGAACCACCGCAGACCCACGATGCCCTCGACCACGCCGATCTGCACGCCGCCACGCTCGAGCAAGCCACCCTGCTCGATGTGCAGCTCGATGTAGCAGTGGAAGTCGCCGCGCCTCTTTACCGCCTCCCTGAGACGTGCGACGTCCCCGCCCACGAGGCCAATGCCCTCGCGAATGGTTCGTCCCGAGCGCGCGACCTTGTCGAGATCCGCGTCGGTCAGCGCGCCGATCGCGAGCTTGCTCCCGATCGTCCCTCCCTCCTCGTTCTGCCACACGACAACGTCTACCGAGCGCCGCAGCCGCACCCCCTGCTCGTGAAGTGACCGCGCCACCTCGATCGCGCCGAACGAACCCACCGGTCCGTCGAAATTGCCACCGTCCGTCACGCTGTCCACGTGCGACCCGATCAGGATCGGCGCCAACGACGGATCCGTCCCCGCCAGCCGGCCGAAAATGTTGCCGGCCGCATCGATGCGCGGCGTCAGCCCAGCATCGCGAAACAATCCAAGCGTAAACGTTCGCCCCGCGAGGTCGGCCTCCGAGTACGCAACGCGATTGATCCCGCCCGCCGTGCGTCCGATCGCATCGAAGCGCGCGAGCCAACCGTTCAGCCGCGCGCCATTTACCCGGAGCGGCGCACGCTTTGGCGTGAAGGACAGGAACGGCGCGACGGCAAATGCTGCCGCGCTCCCGATGAATTGACGTCGTCGCATGGAATTGCCCTGGTGTGTGTGTGTCGCTCAGGATGACAGGGGAACGAGCCCCATCTCATCGAGGAACTGGTGCCCACCCGTCGGCTTCTCGCCGCGCGCGGCCGCCCGGGTGAGGATCAGGCGGTCAATCGTGCGTGTCATGCCGACGTACAGCAAGCGTCGCGCTTCCTCCGTCTCCTCCTTCGACGCTCCCTTCGTCGGCGATCCCCCAGGAAGCTGCGCGTCCTCCGCGCCAACGATGTACACCCGCGAGAACTCGAGCCCCTTCGTGGAGTGCAGCGTGAGCAGGTTCACGCGCGTGCGTGCCGGCTCGAGCCCGTCCCACCGCGAGAGCACGGCGCGCTCGAGGAAGAGCGTCAACTGCTCCGCCAGCGTCCCGTCAGGAATCTCCTCGATCAGGCGACGCAGCCGGTTCATCGCGTCGGGATACCGCTGGTCGGCGGTCTTCACGGTGCGGATCTTCACCATCAGGCCAGCACCGCCGAGCAGCTCGATCACCTCGTCGGCGCCCGGAATCGTGATGTCGTCCCCCGACTCCTTCTCGTACCAGTCGAGCGCCTTGCTGTAGAGGCCGAGCGAGAATGGGCGTGCAATGCCGCGGAACATCAGGGCTTCCTCGTTCATCGTGCTCTCCGGGCTCAGCGCGAGGGCGACGCCGAGGTGGTCCAGGAGGTGGACGTTGGCGGTCTTGCGCGCGCGCGACTGCTTCAGGTTGCCGAGCGCGAGGAGCACGTGCGAGAGCGCGATGGTGTCGTCGAGCGCGCGGTGCGACTGGCCAGTGTCGATGCCGAACTGGCGCGCAAGATCGACGAGCTTGTGGCTCGTCGACGAAAGGTCGCGCGCAAGCGGCAGCGAGTCGTACGTGCAGAGGTCGAACTTCGCCCCAATGCCGCGCGCCATGCGGTTGATGATCTTGAAGTCGAAGTCGTAGCCGTTGTGGGCGACGATCACGTCGTCGCCGCAGAAGGCGCGGAACACCGGCCAGATTTCCTCGAAGTACGGCGCGTCGCGCAGCTCCGCCTCGCCGATCCCGTGCGTCTCCGTCGCGCCGGGCGCAATCGGGACGCGCGGCTTCACGAGCGACGAGTACTGGTCGACGATCACGCCATCGCGAACCCGCACCGCGGCGATTTCGACAATCTCCGCGCGTGCCGTGTCGGCGTCGGTCGTCTCGAGGTCCACCGCCGTGAAGTTCGTGAACGACGCGGCCTGTTCGCTCATCGCGATGAGCTGCGTCGCCTTGAAGATGCCGAGCGCCAGGCCGACCGACGGTGTGTCATCGGGTGAGATGGAGATAGCGTCGGCTGAAAGAGGCAGGCCGCGCACGGCGTCGACGCCAATGTCGGCGAGCATTCCCTTGATCGGGATGTCGACGCCGCCCAGCCGTGGGATATACACCTTCTCATGCCGACTCCGGGCGTCTCGCAAACGATCAGCCAGGCGGACGACATCCGGCAGCGTCGCAGGATCAGTGATCTCGTCGTGACGGTCGTCCAGGACCGAACGCAGCTTGCC
>JBKJMP010000337.1:0-3396 GCA_046596395.1 Gemmatimonadaceae bacterium | reverse complement strand
CTGAGCCTGGCAGCGGCGGTCGCGCTGTCGTCGGTGGTGATCGGCGGATTCCTGATGCTGACGGTCAGGCGCCCCCCCGCATGACTATGCGCGCGCCAACAGCATGATCGCCCGCGACACGCGGTAGATCGTCGGCATGTCGGGCGCGGTGTAACGCACCACTCGGCCACTCACGCGCTGCATGCCGGGGAGCAGCATCACCTTGTCCGCCTGGGCGAGATCCGCGAGTTCCACTTCCAGCGTGATCGGAGATGCCAGCTTCACCGGCGGACGCGCAATGCGCTTCATCAGCGCCGAGCGCACGCCGGCCTCGATCTGCTCGCGCGCCTCGAGCGGGTGCATCGTGCGCGCCGCCGCGTAGCCGATACCGTCCTTCACCGCCAGCGCATCCACCATCGGGAAGAACGCGCGTGCCTCGGCGACGAATGCCGCGTCGCCCGCGACGAAGGCGACAGGCACGCCATACCAGCCAGCGAGCGCGCCGTTCAGTCCATACTCGCCGACCTCGGTGCCGTTCAGGCGGACATGCTTGAGCGCACCGCTGAACGTGTGTCCGTGCACCGCGTCGGCGACCGAGCCGCTGGCGTGGTAGCCGATGTAGATCGCGGCGGTGAACGTGGAATCGAGCCCCTGCGCCATGCCGAAAGGCTTGGGCTGGCCGGTGATGAGCGTCGCGCGCCGGTCGAGCTCATCGGGGCGGAGGTTCGTCTGGGGCCCGTGCGAGTCGTTCACCAGCACGTGCGTCGCGCCCGCAGCGATCGCGCCGCGAATCGCGGCATTCGCCTCCTCGAGCATCATGCGCCGCGCCCACGTGTAATCGGCGCCCGTGGGCGACGTCTGCGCATCCGAGACGACACCGGCGATGCCTTCGAGATCCACCGAGACGTAGACCTTCATCGGGCGCGATGCCTGCGCGGTGAGCAACGATGGAACCAGCGCGCCGACGGCGACGATCGCGCGCACGGCAGCCGCGATGCGCGTCACGGTGCCGTATGCCGAAGCGCCGCGATGCCCGCGCGCGCGACCTGCGCATCCTGGGCGGACGTCGCTCCGCTCACGCCGACAGCGCCGATGACCTGCCCGTCTACCACGATATGCACGCCGCCCTCGATCGGGAGTGCGCTCGAGGCGAGGAACTGCAGACGGCCCGCCGTGACCGACGAGTCGATCAGCCGCGACTCCCGTTGGAATCGCGCCGACGTCCGCGCCTTTCCGATCGCGAACTCGACGTTCGAGGGGCGCGTGTTGTTGCCCTTCTGGAACATCACGAGCTCGCCCGCGGGATCCACGATGGCGATCACGACCGACCAGTTGTTCTTGACGGCTTCCGCCTCCGCGGCGGCCATGATGTTCTTCGCGCCCTCGAGCGTGAGGCTGCGCGTTGCGCGGAGTTGCGCGCCTGCTGTGGGGGCCGCGACCGCAAGGAGCAGCAGGGCGATCAGACTGCGTGTCCGCATGACGACCTCGAGAGTTGGTTGCTTCGCAATGGAGCGCCTGGTCATCGTACGGCCGGTTGCGCTGCAGCCGAGCGCCGCAGCATCCAGCTGTAGAGCCAGAAGATGGCGGCGACGAACCCGAGTAATCCGAGCCACTTGGCCGGCGCGAAATCCTCCGCCACGAACGCGATCGGCGCATCCTTCGAGAGGCTCACGATGAGTCCCGCGTTGAGCACCCCCCACAGGCTCTCGCCCACGATCAGCCCCGACGCCACGAGCGTTCCGAGTCGTTCGGCGCGCTCGGGATTCGGCGTCGTGCGCACCCGCTTGTCGTACCAGTGCGAGAGCAGTGCGCCCACCACAACTGCGAACGTGGCCGACATGGGGAGGTAGATGCCGATGCCGACGGCGAGCGCCGGAATGCGAACGCGCTTCATGGCGCCGAGTCCCGCATCGAGCAGGATGAGGCCGACGCCCACGAGCGCGCCGATACCGATCATCCTCCAATCGAGGTTGCCGCCGATCACGCCCTGCGCGAGCGCCGAGATGAGCGTCGCTTGCGGGGCGGGGAGCGGATTGGGCGCCAGGACGCCAACGTTCGCCGCGCCAGCGAACCCGTACGCCTTGGCGAGCAGGTTGAGCACCGGCGGAATCACCGCGGCGCCAGCGGCAACGCCCACGATGAGCGCGATTTGCTGCCGCATCGGCGAGGCGCCCACGAGCTGGCCTGTTTTCAGGTCCTGCAGGTTGTCATTCGAGATCGTCGCACAGGCGAACACGATCGACGTGATGAAGAGCGCGAACGCGACGAGCGCCGGACGCGTGAGATCGGTTGGCGCGATGGCCATGACCAACGCCGACGCACAGATCACGATCGACAGGATGCCCACGCCCGAGATCGGGCTGTTCGACGCGCCAATCAGCCCCGCCATGTATCCGCAGACCCCGGCGATGAGAAAGCCGACGATCAACACGAACGGGACGGCGATCAGCGTGAGCGTGAGCGCACTCGAGGCAAGCGTGGTGGACAGCGCGAACGTATAGGCGAGATACCCGGTGACCACGAGGCAGATCGCCGTGAGCCCGAGGATCCAGGGACCGGAGATGTCGCGGTCCGTGTCGTCTGTGGTCTGCACCGTGCGCGAGGCAGCCAGCGTGCTCACGAGCCCACCCACCACTGGCTTCGCGAGCTTGGCCAACGTGTAGATCGATGCGACGCCGATCGCGCCAGCGCCGATGAACCGGACTTGCGTCCGCCAGATGGTCATCGTGTGACTGGCAAAATCCACCCCTTCGGCCGCCGGCTGCATCGACGTCAGCAACGGCACGGCGATTCCCCACGCAATGATGAGACCCGTGAGCATCGCCATGCCGACCGCGAGTCCCACGAGGTGCCCAGCGCCGAGCAGCGCCAGCGACCAGGCGATCTGGTAGCCACTCGCCGCGGACGCGCCCACGTGGAAGACGCCTGCAATCTCAGCCGCCAGAAGCCGCGTCGCACCGATAATCGCGAGCCCCGCCGACGCCGCCGCCCCGAGCATCACGGCGACGAGTCCCTCCTTCGCTTCGCCCGTCTCATCCTTCGTCTCGCCACGCGCGCTCGAGCCGACCTTCAGCACCTCAGCCGCCGCGACACCTTCCGGATATGGCAGGTCCGAGTTCGTGACCAGCGCGCGCCGCAGTGGAATCGTGAACATCACGCCGAGCACGCCGCCGGTCACGCAGATGAGGAACGATTGCCAGAAGGGAAAGCCGGTCCAGTACCCGACGATCACGAGCCCCGGCAGCACGAAGATGATGGCCGAGAGCGTGCCGGCGGCTGAGGCGACTGTCTGGACGATGTTGTTCTCGAGGATCGACGAGTCCTTGACCGCGCTCAGGATCGCCATGGAAATCACCGCCGCGGGAATCGATGAGGCGAAGGTGAGCCCTACCTTGAGTCCGAGGTAGACGTTGGCCG
>JBKJMP010000133.1:0-2660 GCA_046596395.1 Gemmatimonadaceae bacterium | reverse complement strand
TACTACCATCGCCTTGGCACGCCGCAGTCGCAGGACGAGCTGATTTACCAGCGGCTCGATCATCCAGCGTGGATCGTGAACGGCGCAGTGACCGAGAACGGCCGCTACCTGCTCATTCGCACTTACCGCGGTGCCGACAACAACAACCAGCTCCACTACCTGGCACTCGGTGACGCGACGCGGCCGGTCTCCGGGCCAATCATCCCGGTCATCGAAACGGGAGACGCCGAGTACTCGCCGATCGGCGCCGACGGGTCGCACATCTATTTGCGCAGCGACAAGGACGCACCCAACCGGCGCGTGATTGCGATCGACCTCGAACATCCTGAGCCCTCGTCGTGGACGGTCGTCGTCCCCGAGCAGGCGCAGGCCATTGAACACGCCGGCCTGATCGGCGGACGCGTCGTCGTCCATTACCTGGCGGATGTGCGCAGCCGGATTGGCATCTTTGGCCTCGATGGCACGCCCGAGGGTGATGTCGCGCTGCCCAGTGTCGGCACCGTCTCAGGGCTCGAGGGCCGCGCGGATGGTGCGACGGTGTGGTTTGGCTTCAGCTCCCCGCTGGTGCCCAGCACCATCTATCGATACGATCTCGACGCTCGCAGCCTTGCGCCCTTCGAACCGCCGACGCCGCCGGTCGACGCCAGTGAGTACGAAACGCGCGCGCTGTTCGCCACCTCGAACGACGGCACCCGGATTCCGTTCTTCCTGACCGCGCGAAAGGGCATCGCCCTCGATGGCTCACACCCGACGGTGATGTATGGATACGGCGGATTCTCGATCAGCGTACTGCCGGCGTACCGATCCGACGTGCCGGCCTGGCTGGAACTGGGCGGCATCTTTGTCTCGGTGAACCTGCGCGGCGGCGCGGAGTACGGCGAGTCGTGGCACAAAGCCGGCTCGCTCGAACGGAAACAGAACGTCTTCGACGACTTCATCGCCGTGGCCGAATATCTGATCCGCGAGAAATACACCGGGCCGACCCGGCTGGGGATGATGGGCGGCTCGAACGGCGGCCTGCTGGTGGGCGCAGTGATGGAACAGCGGCCCGATCTGTTCGCCGTGGCCATGCCCGCCGTGGGCGTGATGGATATGCTCCGCTACGATCGCTTCACGGGCGGGCGGTTATGGGCGACCGAGTACGGTTCCGCCGCCGATCCCACCCAGTTCCCTTACCTGATCAAGTACTCGCCGCTGCACAACCTGAAGGCCGGCACCTGCTATCCCGCCACCCTCGTCACCACCGCGGATCACGACGACCGCGTGGTGCCGAGCCATTCGTTCAAGTTCACCGCGGCCCTGCAAGCCGCACAAGGCTGCGACCGGCCGACACTGATTCGCGTGGAGACCCGCGGCTCGCACGGCTATCGGCCCACCGACAAACTGATTGAGGAGAAGGCCGACCAGTGGGCGTTCGCGGCTGAACATCTCGGCGTGAGGCGTGAGCGTGGCCCAAGTCCTAGGTCCTAGGTCGTTCGCATCCCCCGCATCGCGTTGAACAGCTCGATGTGGCCTTCGACCACGCGCTGGCGCTCCTTTTCATCCACATCGATCGTCCACACGTCGCGCTGTGACGTGCCGCCCAGGATGATGCCGTCGGACCTGGGCATCATGTGGATGCCGACGCCGGGCTCAGACGATGCGCTGCGAGCACCGCCGCTCGTGCCATAGGTGACCTCAGCTTGCGGCGTCAGCACCACGAGCTGCCCCTTGAGCGGCACCAGCTCAGGGTCGCCGAACAGCGCCTTCGCGCCGAGACCGGTGCAGTTGACGACCACGTTCTCGGTAAGCGCGATGATGTCGCGCGGCGTTTCAAACTTGCGGATCACGATCTTGCCGCCCCACAACAGGAAGTCGTTCGTGAGCGCGTCGAGATAAATCGACGGTTCAATCCGCATCTCGGGACGTTCGATCGCGTACTTGGTCGGGAACGGATGCTCGCCGGGCTGCAACAGCACGCGCGAGCCCTGGACGCTCGCGGGCAGGAGCTGATTCGTACCGCCCGCTGACTCGGCGTTATCGGTCGGCGCGTAGTTCATAATCCACGTCACGCCGTAGTTCGGGCCAACCAGCAACTGCAGACGCCGATATGCGATCTGCACCGCCTCGCGAAACTGCGCCTCCCATTCGGGAGTGCGGAGGTTGAACTGCACGAGGCCCGACGTGGGTGTAAAGCCCGCGAGCGACATGTTGGACGTGGTGTCGGGCGGGACCGTGGCGGCGTAGATCGTCACGCCGAAGCCGTGGCGTTGCAGTTCACGCGCCGAAGTGAGGCCGACTACCCCGGAGCCAAGCACGGCGGCGCGACGATCGGTGTGTGGCATCGCGAGGTCGGTCGCCATCGACGCGGTGCCCCATGAAAGCGACATGCCGGAGCCGCCGTGGCCGAAGTTGTGGATGATGGTCTTGCCGTCGAGCTTGTCGGCTTTGAGCACGAATCCGGAGGGACGGAACGGCCGCAACCCGATGGTCGTGCGGATCACGCGATCCCACCCCGCGTGCACCAGCGGCAGCCGCACCGGCGGCCGTTTCGGCGCGGTGATTTGTGGTTTCGCGGCGCCACGAGGCGCGCACGCCTGGGAAACCAGGCCGACGGCGGCCATGCCACCGAACTTCAACAGGCTACGTCGGTCCATGTGGCGCACATGATACTGCGCGCG
>JBKJMP010000122.1:0-3064 GCA_046596395.1 Gemmatimonadaceae bacterium | reverse complement strand
GCGCGAGCTGGTCGGCCGGAAAATTCCGCGACACCTCCTGCCAGCGCTCCATCCGCACCCGCGGATCGGATTCGCTCAAGGCCCACAGGTGCCATGCGCCGCGATTGCCGGCATCGGCTTCGATGGCTCGCGACGCCAGTTGCCCCACCACGTCCGCGCCGCGCCCCGTGAGCCAGTACGCGTTCGCAAGAACGACCATCGCCTGCGCATCCGCGGGCCGCGCGCGCACCACTCGCTCGTACACGGGTATCACCACCTCCGGCAGGTCGTGAAACGGTTGCGCGGCCGCGATGAGCGCATCGGGATCGGCCGCAATGGAAAGCTCCTTCGTGCGATCGAGCAGTGCTGCGATGTCGCCGTCCTGCCGATACTCTCTGACAGCATCGGCCAGTCCAGTTCCCACATCGGGTGAAGAGGTCATGATGAAAGATACCTACCTGGATCGAGCCACCATCTCACCGGCGGGCGCCGTAGCGGAGCCGTCGTCCGGGATGGATCTCGCGCGTGAGCTGATCGCACAGTTGGTCCCGGGCGCCGACGCCGATCGCCTCACCGTGGCCCTGATGGCCGAGCGGGACGCAAGGGCCGGCGTGCGCGCGGGGGAGACGCGGTATGACAGCAGCGTGGAGATCGCTGCGCGCGAACTGGCGCGCGTGCGCGCGCAGCTCGCACTGGGAGCAGCCGCCCGCACACTCCAGCACGCGTTCAACAACCCGCTCACCGCCCTCCTCGCGGAAGCCCAGTTGCTGGAGCTCGAGCCACTGCCCGACGACCACCGCAAGGCGGTGAGCCGCATCCTGGAGCTGGCACGCCGGCTGGTCACCATCTCACGTCGGCTCGGCGTGGTGGAAACGAGCGGGAAGATCGGGTAGCCGGTCCGCGTGGGGTCACCTCGGCCGGGCTCTGTCGCCCACAGGGTTGCGCGAATCGCGCGCACTGGCCATACTCGTTGCGTCCGGCGGTCCGATGGCGTAACGCGTCCGACCTGTCGAGCAATGTCCGCGGCATCCCAGTGATCCCCACGACCACGGGATCACAAGGCGAGAAGAAGCGCCGCGCCCTTGAAGGTTCATCGTCTGGCACCGCGTGAGGGATCCGCGCCGGCAGACGTACGAGGCAAAGCACCGAGTCGCGTCGCACCAGTCAGTCACATCCCGAGATCCGAATGGCAATTAGGCCGCTCGGCACCCTCCTGTGGCAAGCCGTTCGACAGAGACGCGATCGTACCACCGCACGAGCAGGACTTGGGGCACGCCGGGCGTGCTTCGCGAGCATTCACCCTGACACGACAACTGCTGCATGACCGAAAGCCGGCGCCCACCTCGTCGCGGCCGTGGCACCCGACCACCTGTCCGCCCCGCTTCTGACGACAGTGGTGAGGAGAATCCGTATCGCGAAGCCCCTTCACCCGATGCCGGCGGAGCGACGTCCGACGCCGATCCCGCCCCCGCGCCTGTCGCGGAAGCCGTCGTGGAGCGAACACCGCGGGAGCGAGCACCACGCGAGCGAGCACCGCGCGAGCGAGTACCGCGAGAGCCAGTCCCCGAGCCGACGCCGGCACCGGAGGCCACCTCCAGCTCCGATGTGAGTGGAACTACCTCGGCAGCGCCTGAGGCGCCTGCCCCACCGCCAGTGGCCGATCGCGGCCAACCTGAAGGTGGCTTCGTGCGGGGACCGGGCGGCGGGCATCCGCGCGACGCCGCGGGACAGAATGGACGTCGCGGACGGCGCAATCGCGGCCGCGGACGCCGAGAGCCGGGACAGGCCCCCCACGAGCGTCCGGCTCAGGGTCCGCCTCCGGCACCGGTAGCGCTCGTTCCGACCGGCGAGACCGTGGGCTGGTTCGACCCTTCGCGCGACGGCGGCTTCATTCGCCGCGCGATCTCGAGCTACCTCGCCGATGCAGGGGACGCATACGTGACGCCGCATCTCGTTCGCCAGCATTCGCTGCGCAAGAGCGACGAAGTTCGCGGGACGACAGGACGCGATCCGCGCGCCCGCACGGCGCTGATCGAGGTCACGGAAATCAATGGGAGCGCGCCCGAACTCGCCGCGCGTCGCCCAGAGTTCAACACCCTCATCGCGACGTATCCAGAGCGGAAGCTGCACCTCGAGACCGGGCGCCCGGCGAAGGCCGGCGCCGAGCTGATTCGCCGGGCAATCGACCTGATCGCGCCGATTGGCTACGGACAGCGTGCATTGATCGTGGCGCCGGCACGCGCCGGCAAGACCACGCTGCTGCACGCGATCACGGAAGGCATCGCGCTCAATCACCCGGTAGCGAACCTGCTGATCCTCCTCGTGGACGAACGTCCCGAGGAGGTGAGCGAGGCGATTTCGTGGGGCGTGGGCGAGGTAATCGCCTCGAGCTTCGACCAGCCGGCCGCGCGGCACGTCGAGGTAACGGAAATGGTACTCGAGCGCGCACGCCGCTTGGTGGAGACCGGTCAGGACGTAGTGATCGTGCTCGACTCGCTCACACGCATGGCCCGCGCGCACAATACGGCCGAGCGTGGAACGGGGCGGACGATGTCGGGGGGCCTCGATGCCCAGGCGATGGCCAAGCCGAAGGCATTCTTCGGGTCGGCGCGCTCGGTGGCGCCGACGTCCGGTGGCGGCTCGCTGACGATCATCGCGACCGCGCTGGTGGAGACGGGCTCGCGGATGGACGACATCATCTTCGAGGAGTTCAAGGGCACGGGCAACTGCGAGATCAAGCTCGACCGGTCGCTGGCGGAGAAGCGTATTTATCCGGCGATCGACATCGCGACGAGTGGCACGCGCCGCGAGGAGAAGCTCTTCCGCGCGGACCAGCTGGACCACGTGTACACGCTGCGGCGCGGGCTGGGGCAGATGCCTCCGCAGTCGGGGATGGAGTGGCTGATCAAGCGGATCGCCAATACTCCGAACAATGACGCTTTGCTCTCAGGCCTCTAGAGGACTGAGAGGGGGAACAGGAAACAGGGCACAGGGAGGGGCTTTCCCTGTTCCCTGACACCTGTTCCCTTTTCCCTTTCTCCTCAGGGCCTGTCCTTTGCTATAGATTGGCCCGCCATGGACTTAT
>JBKJMP010000063.1:0-6125 GCA_046596395.1 Gemmatimonadaceae bacterium | reverse complement strand
GGAAACATGCGCTTCAGGTACGAGTTCCCGAGCGTGGCGATGAGGTGATACTTCGGCGTCTCGCCGGCCTCGTCATGAATCGCAGCGACGACGTCCATCCCCTGCACCACTCGGCCGATCGGCGTGAAGCCCTGCGTGTCGAGGCTCGCGTTGTCCTTGAGGCTGATGAAGAGCTGATGGGAGCGCGTATCCGGGCCGTGATGGGCGAACGTGAGCGTGCCCTTCACGTTCTTCTGGACCACCGGATCGTCAGCGATCAGCCGCTCGTCCCACGCCTCGTTGAGCTTCTTGTCGCCGCTCGCCCCGAACTGCGCGATGAACCCAGGGAGCACGCGGAAGAACGCGTTGTCATCGAAGAACCCGATGCTCACGAGCTCATGGAAGCGCTCGGCACCCTTGGGCGCCCACGCCTTCCTCACCTCGATGATGATTTCCCCCTTCGTCGTCTCGAAGACCACGCGGAACGAGTCGGGCGCCGGGGCGAGGACGATTGGCGTACCGGAGCGGTCGCCACAGGCGGACGAAGCGAGCAGGACCCATAGCCCTGCGAGGAGCGCGACTGGCTTGAGCATTCCGGAATCTTGCTGGTGTAAGACGGGATCGCAAACGCCGCTCATCGCCGCTTGAGGATTGGCCGAATGGCTGCAATGGATGGCGCAAAGAGCGAGAACTGGTTCGGGTCATCGAACATCACCGCGAAGTCCTCCGGCGTGAACGCCCGCGCGAGGCGTGTCGCGAAGTTTTCCCGCAGCACGCAGACGTAATGCTCTGCGTCGTAGTCCCGCCGGTCCGTGGTTCCCTCACCCGAATCATCGACCACCGAGCCCGACCCCACCGTCGTCCGGTACACCCGCACCCGGTCGCCAACGCTCCACGTCGTGCGCCCGCTCGCGAGCATCGCCTCGTAACTCGGCTCGCGCCGCCGCTCGCGCGTGGCGAGATACTTCGCCGGCGACTTCGTGAGCCGCACGCGCGACGAGACGTCACGCGTTGGAAGCTCGAGCCGCCGCAGCGCATCGATCGTGGCGAGGTACGCGGCGCGCACCCCCTCGACGTCGCCCGCGAGCAACCTCGCGATCGACCGCCGCAGGAACGCCTCCCCGAACGGCTCAGCGCGACTCGACCGGAACGCCACACCGCGCAGTACGAGCGAGCCGTCATGCGACAGCAACGCATAGTTCTTCGGCTCGTGCGAGAGCATCGCGGCGTAGCGGCCGTCGAACTCCAGCTGCACGAGCGGCGGCAACAGCGCGGCCACCTCGGCCACCACGCGACGTTCGTCCGCCTCGGTCCACGACGCCGGTACGGAGAAGTACACGCCGTCGGTGTCCGCCTCGAGCAGCGTCACGCCGCGCGCCGCGAGCTCGCGGCACATCAGGTCCAGCGTCTCGCGGCCGCGACGCGTGACCTCGTTTGCGGCGTGGACGTCGGCGAAGCGCGTGAGTCCTCCGCCCGCGGCGAGATACCCGTATGCGGTGTTCACCACGAGCTTCATCGCCGACGACAGCGCCTCATTCGTGTTCCGCTCGGCCGGGCCCGCGGAAGCGGCGCGGGCGCGCGCCTTGGCGGCGAGGCGCTGCACCACCAGCCGGTCGACGATCGCCAGGAGGGCGCCGAGATGGTCGCGCTCGGGTCCGATGCGGAAGGCCCGCATGAGCGATGGGTACAGGCTCGCGACGTCTGCCTTCACGACGCGATGCGCGACGCCGGTTGCAAAAAGGTGCAGCGCCGCGCCGCTATGGGGGGTACCGTCGCCCTCCTCGTGTGCGGGCAGGGCCATGCCAGCGCGCAGGTACGCGCGCACGAGCAACGGATCGATTACACCAGTGGCCGCGCCGGCGTCGGCGAGACGTTCGTACCGCCGAGGCACCATGCGCGCCAGCGCAAACGCGGCGCCGCCGAGCATCCGCGAGAGCGCGGCCACCTCCTCCACGTCCGAGCTCGCATACCGCCGCACGCGCGCCGGATCCGTAAGAAACGTCGTGTAGATCAGGTCGCCGCGAATGAGCTCGCGCTCGGGACCGGAGATGCCGAGATGTCGCGCGACCGCCTTGAGCCCATGTCCCGGAAGCTCCCGTGCCGAGAAGTCGTACCGGCGTACGGCATCGAGGGTGTCGATGAGCTCGCGGCCCGGCGCGATGAACCGCACGCGGCGACTCGCATCGCCGTCGCTCACCGCGCCGCGTCGGGCGGCGCGCTGCCGAAGGCCGGGCAGGCCCGTTCGTCCGAGCATCAGCGGCACGCCGAGCGTGCGCGCGCGACGGTCGAGGAACGGGAGGTCGAAGCCGTGGAGATTGTGATTCTCGATCACATCAGGGTCCAGCTTCCGGATCAGCGCCACCAACCGGCGGATGAGGTCCGCCTCGGCGGCATCGCCCTTTGCATCGACCTCGAGAACCTGAGTCTTACCGGCTGGATCACGCACCGACACCATGAACATCCGGCAGCGCCGCGGATCGAGACCAGTCGTCTCGAGGTCGAACTGGAGGCGATGGAGCTGGTCGAAGGCGAGATCGCGGAAGTAGGTACGCCCCGTGGCCACGAGATACTGCTCCTCCGGCGGCAGCAGCAGCAGCGTGTTGCGATCGAGCTCGCGGACGTGGGTGAACTCCCTGCCGAGCCGCTGCGACGCGCCCGTGAGCAGCGCGGAGGTGAGCGTCCGCCCGTCCGCGGCGGAAACGAGGTAGCGCAGCGCGCCGGGCCCCTGGAGCTCGCGATAGGTGATCGGGGCGTCAGGCGCCCCGTCGAGCCGGAGATCGGAGCCCAGGTGGCGGAAGTCGTCGAGCCGATCGAGCAGCATCCAGGGGCGGAACGTCTCGGACTCGCAGACGAGCGCCCCCGACTCGGGCAGGCGGCGCCAGACGGTCACGCGGCCACTCGCGTCCGCCCAGACCGAGACGATGCCGGGCGTGGGATCCCATCCCCAGAGCCATTCATCCTCCGCGGCTTCAGAACTCTTCGCGCCTTCGTGTTGTCTCAACCTGTGTCGCCTGCCGGACGTAAGCCTCAGTGTGCCTTGCTGAATATCATTCGGGGCACCGTCATCCTCCCAGTATGAGCAGATCGTCAATGCGCGTGCTGCCGAAATCGTTGCCCCGTGGCCTACTCGTCGTCTTCGGCGCCAGCCTGCTGCTGGCCGCGGGCGGCGCCCGCGCGCATGCGCAGACGGACGTCATTCGGGGCAAGGTCACCAACTTCGAGGGACTGCCGCTGCCGGAGGTTCGCGTCACCGCGACGTCGATTGTCGGCAACGTCACGCGCGAGGCGCGCACGAATGCGCAGGGCAGCTTCCAGATCGTCTTCCCCGGGGCGCAGGGCGACTACGTGATGGGCTACGCGCGCATCGGCTACATCTTCCGGCAGTTCGAGATCAAGCGCCTCGCCGACGAGGACGTGCTCATCGCCGACGCGCGCCTCAACGTGATCCAGCTCGACACGATCGCGACGACGGCGTCGAACCAGCAGCGCGTCAGCCGCAACCAGACGACACCGGACGTGAGCGGCACGGAACGCACCGTCCAGAACGCAAGCCTTCCCCCCGAACTCCAGGGCGACATCGCCGCCATGGCCGCCTCGCTGCCGGGCGTGTTGCTCGTCCCGGGCCTCGATGGCGCCGCCGACGGATTCTCCGTCCTCGGGCTTGGCGCCGACCAGAACAGCGTCACCCTGAACGGCATGCAGTTCGGCGCCAACGGCCTGCCTCGCGACGCCTCGATCTCGAGTTCGCTCTCGACGTCGCCGTACGACGTGTCGCGCGGCGGATTCAGTGGCGGCAACTTCAACATCCGGTCGGGGGGTGGGTCCAACTTCCGCACCCGCGGGACGTCGCTCGTCATCAACGCCCCGCCCCTCATGTGGAGCGACCGCGCCGCGCAGGCGCTCGGCACCGAGTACACGAACGTATCGTGGGGCGGCGTCGCGTCAGGACCGATCGTCCTGAACAAGTCGTTCTACAACGTCTCGTACCAGCTCGGCCGAAACTCGCGCGACAACCAGACCCTCCTTACCACGAACGCCCTCGGCCTGCAGACGTCTGGCATCGCCGAGGATTCCGTCGTGCGGTTCCTCTCGATCCTCCGGGGCCGCGGCGTGCCGACGAACAGTGGCCCGCTGCTCACGAGCCGCGTCAGCGACAACGGGTCCGTCTTCGGGAGCCTCGACTACAATCCGCCGTCGTCCACGCAGGGGCACTCGTTCAACGTGACGTTCAATGGCAACTGGGCCAAGCAGCGCCCCGTCGGTGGCGGCGCCACGCAATTGCTCTCCGCGAGCGGTGATCGCATCAATTGGGGGGGTGGCCTCCAGGGACGACACAGCGGGTACCTCAAGCTCCTCCTGAGCGAGACGTCCGTGGGCGTGAATACGTCGCGCAACCACGGCGTGCCATATCTCGACCTTCCGGCCGGCCGCGTGCGTGTGAACTCGATCTTCGACGACGGCGCCAGCGGCGTGCAGCTGCTCACCTTCGGCGGCAACCAGGGGCTGAGCTCGAGCGCACGCTCGTTCGGCTCCTCGATCCAGAACACGCTGTCCTGGTTCGATGACGCAAACAAGCATCGCATCAAGCTCACGACCGAGCTCCAGTACAGCGGCAGCACGCAGGACCAGTCATCCAACCTGCTCGGCAGCTTCTTCTACAATTCGCTGGCCGATCTCGAGCGCGGCGTCCCCGCATCGTTCAACCGCACGCTCGCCGCGCGCCAGCGCTCCACCGGACAGTTCAGCGGCTCCGTCTCGCTCGGCGACTCGTGGCGGCGCACGCAGGACCTCCAGATCCAGTACGGCGTGCGCATCGACGGCAGCCGCTTTACGACCTCTCCGGCGTACAACCGGGCCATCGAGGTTGCGTTCGACCGGCGCAACGACAAGGTGCCGACGCCGATCGCATTCAGTCCGCGCATCGGCTTCTCCTGGACCACCGGCGAGTCGAACGAGATCGGCGCGTTCATCGGCGCGGCCCGCCGGCCGCGTGCCGTGATCCGCGGCGGTCTCGGCCTGTTCAGCAATGCCTCCTCGGCCGGGTTGATCGGCGCGGCGCTCGACAACACGGGCCTTCCCGGTGGCACGCAGCAGATCGTGTGCGTGGGCCCTGCCGTCCCGATTCCCGACTGGACGCTGTACGCCAACGACCTCGCGGGCATTCCCAGCGAATGCGCCGATGGCACCGCGGGTTCCGTCTTCGCCAATCCGTCACCGAGCGTCACGCTGATTGCGCCGAGCTTCCGTCCGCAGCGGACGGTGCGCACCAACCTCTCGTGGAACGGCAGCATACTCGACGCGCGCTTCACCGCGAACGTAGAGGGGACCTACTCGCTGAACCTCAATCAGCAGCGGTCCGTGGATCTCAACTTCGCGCCCGCGACGCGGTTCACGCTCGACGACGGACGCCCCGTCTTCGTGAATCCCACGAGTATCGTGGCGACGTCAGGAAGCATCGCATCGCGCGACGCGCGCATCTCGCCGTCGTTCAATCGCGTGAGCGAGGTGCGCTCGGACATCCACTCGCGCACCGCGCAGATGACGGTGCGGCTCTCGCCGATCACCCGCACGCCCAATGCGTTCGGCTGGAGCGCGGCATATACTTTCTCGCACATTCGCGAGCAGGTCTCGGGCTTCAACAGCACTGCGGGCAATCCACTCACGCTCGAGTGGGCCCAGTCCGGACAGGGCCCGCACCAGGTCACGTACAGCCTGCGCTACAGCTTCTTCAAGGCCGTGCATGTGAACTGGAACGGCTCCGTCCGTTCCGGCAGCCGTTACACCCCGATGATCTCGGGCGACGTCAACGGCGACGGTTACTCGAACGATCGCGCGTTCCTTTACGATCCGAGCGCAGTGACAGACTCCGCAATCGCGACCGGCATGCGCGATCTCCTCGCGAACGCTACGGGTTCCGCGCGTGAGTGCCTCACGTCGCAGCTCGGCGGCATCTCGAGGCGCAACAGCTGCAAGGGTCCGTGGAGCTCCACGGCCGCGCTTCAGGTAACGCTCGACCGAGTGAAGTTCCGGATGCCGCGGCGCGCGAACGTCTCGTTCTCACTCTCGAATCCCATCGGCGCCGCCGACCTGCTCGTCAATGGCTCCGGCAACATCAAGGGCTGGGGCATGAACGTCTCGCCCGACCA
>JBKJMP010000634.1:0-4484 GCA_046596395.1 Gemmatimonadaceae bacterium | reverse complement strand
GGCGGAGCTCGCGACGCAGAGTGTGCTTCAGTACGTGGGGTCGAGCCTGCGGTGCTACCACGAGATGGCGCGGGGAAGTGATCCCCGGTTCCTCTCCGGGCTCAGCGAGGCCGCGTTGCGCGCCCACGAGGCCGTGCTGGCCGAGGCCGCATCGCGGACGGACCGTGCGCGTCTCGCGACGACGCTCACGCTCGGGATCGGCGTGTGGCCCTGGCTCTATGTCGTCCAGGTCGGCGACAGCCGCGCATACATCTACGCGGGCAAGCGGCTCGTGCAGGTGACGCGCGACCAGACGATGGCGCAGGAGATGTTCGACATGGGCGCCTTCAAGGTGGCCGACCTCGAGAGGTCACCGCTCAGGGACGTCCTCAGCAGTGCCATCGGCGCCGAGGACGCGTCGCCCGTGGTGACGCGCGTCGATGTGACGGAGCGCGGATGCGTCCTCCTCTTCTGCACGGACGGGCTGACGAAGCACGTCTCGGACGCGGAGATCGAGGCGCACTGCGCGATGGGACTCCCTGCGGAGCAGCTGGGCCGGTCCCTTGTCGACCTCGCGCTGGAGCGCGGGGGATCGGACAACATCACGATCGTCATCGCGCAGGCACCGGTGAAGGCGCGCGCCCGGGCGTGAGCCGGTTGGGCCACCTGGTGACCATACGCCCGCCTCGGAGGTTCGGCGGTGCGTTCCACATCCGTGGGGCACCACCGAGACATCCGATGCACACTGTCGCCAGTGCCACCCTGCGGCGCGCGCTTCCATCTGGCCCGGAGTGAAGGGGAGGACGACGGATCAGCAGCGACGACGGCCCGGCCTCACTCGAGACCGGGCCGTTATCGCTTGCGCGTCACGCCGTTCGACGTCTCCTCCAGCCGACCGCCCCAAATGCAGCGAGCCCCGTCGCCATGAGCACGACCGACGCGGGCTCCGGCGTGGCAACGACGTTCGCGCGGACCTCACCACCGGGGAACTGCGCGTTGTGGACGTTGACGTACGCATTGCCCGTGTTCAACCCGTTGATCAACGCCGCGCGCGCACCCGCTGCCGTTCCGCCGCCGAAGTTGTTGCGGAAATTCGCCGTGTACACGGCGGAGTTCAGCAGGTCGTACGTGTTCGTGAACACGCCTGAGGTGGTCGCCGGGAATGGACTGAAGCCGATTGCCACGCCGATGTTGGATCCCGGCGCCGTGCAGCAATGGAGGTGCGCTGCGGCTGGAGGCCCGCCGATCAGTCCCCGCCAGTACATGTCCACGGTGAGCAGGTCGCCGTTGAGGAAGATGTCCGCCCACCCCGTCGCCGGGGACGCATTCGGTGGTACCTCATTGGTGCCGAGCAACGCGCCTGCCCAATGGGTCTGCGCGCGCGCTGGTGTCGACGCGCCGACCAATGCCACCGCCAGCGCCAAGGTGCGCCACAATCGTGAGTGTCCGTGCATCGGTCTCGCCTCCAGGTACCGGTGATGCGGCTGAAACAGGGGAGCGAATATGCCAGTCAGCGCTTCGCGCGGCAAGGCGGGCCACCGTGGCTGGACTGGAGGCGTGACCTAGCGGCTGCCGGTCGCGTGTCGTTGCCGTGGGAGCAGCGCACAGACGGTCGCGGCGCTATCGCCGACGTGCGCGTCCGTATCGTCGATCGCGATGAGGACCGCGGCCACGACGATGGGGTCGAACTGCGTGCCGGCACATCGGAGCAGCTCCGCACGCGCGTACGCCGGGGAGAACGCCTTCTTGTAGCTCCGCTCGTCGATCATGGCGCAGTACGCGTCGATCGTCGCGACGATGCGCGATGCAATCGGGATGTCGTCGCCGGCCAACCCCGCTGGGTACCCCTGTCCGTCGTAGCGCTCGTGATGATGGAGCACCGCCGTTGCGATTTCCCGCAGCGCGGGGAGCGCCATGAGCAGGTCGTACCCGATGCACGTGTGCGTCTGCACGAGCGTGCGCTCGTCATCGGTGAGTGGGCCTGGCTTGTTCAACACCTGATCGCTCACGCCGACCTTGCCGACGTCGTGCAACAGTGCCGCATAGCAGGCGATGCGCGTGTCGTCCGACGAGAGGCCGAGCGCCTGCGCCGCGCGGCGCGCGTAGCGCGAGACGCGCTCGCAGTGCTCCTGCGTGTACGCGTCCTTCGCGTTGACCGCGTCCGCGAGACGCGCGATCGTCGAGGCGCAGGCGTCCAGCTCCCGTCGGCGCAGTATGTCTCCCTCCGGAACGTCGGCCTCGGTGCCCACGATGAACAGGCTTCGCACACTCTGTTCGTCGATGCGGGACACGACAGACTCGGGCCCCCACTCGCGGCTTTGCATTTCCTTGTTCCTCCGAGAACGTCAGCGAAGTACTCTGGAGAGGTCACAAGGCAAGCAGCGCGCCGAGGTTGCAGCGTGCACCGGGGCACACTGCTCGTGTGATTCAGGTCACGCGTGGTGAATTGGGCATTCACCCATCTAGCAGAAGTGCGCCAACGACTGTCATCCTTCATCCTTCATTTGATACTGTTGTTCGCGCGCCGGGCAGGACCGAGGCAGTATCCTTCAAGTGCGCTCACTTCAACGCGAATCACTTCCTCGTATCAAGCCTGGCCCGGACCTTCACCACGGGATGCACCAATGACCAATTCACGCCCACTCTCGCGCCGTGACTTCGTAACCACGACGACCCTCGGCGCCGTCGGATTGTGGCGAGGCACGACCGGCCCACTGCGGCCAGCCGAGGAGCGAATGCTCTTCGTGGGGACGTACACGGCCGAGGGGCGCCGCGAGGGGATCCACATCCTCCGCATGGACCTGGGCTCGGGAGCGCTGCGGCGTGTGTCCTCGATCGACGCCGGCCCCAATCCGTCATACCTCGCGCTGCATCCCGAGGGACGCGTGCTGTACGCGGTAAACGAAGTGACGGAGATGAGTGGCCGCGCGACCGGATCGGTGCGCGCATTCTCGATCGCCGCGGGCTCCGGGGATCTCACGCTCGTGAACGAGCAATTTTCGTTCGGCGGCGCGCCCTGTTACGTGAGCACGGATCGGAAGGGACGCGCGCTCTTGGTGGCGAACTATGTGAGCGGCACGGTGGCGATCCTCGCGATCGATGCCGCAGACGGCTCGCTCTTTGGCGCGACGCACGCGGTGCAGCACGTGGGGTCGGGACCAGTGACGGCGCGACAGAAGAGCGCGCACGCGCACTGCATCATGCCACACCCGAACAACCGCTTCGTGCTCGCGGCGGACCTCGGCGTCGATCGCGTGATCGTCTACCGCTACAACGAGGCGAACACCACGCTCACGCACGTCGATGCGTCCGACGTCGTGCTCGCTCCGGGCACGGGGCCGCGACATCTTGCATTCCATCCGACGCTGCCGCTCGTCTTCGTCGCGGGTGAGCTCAACTCGACGATCACCATGTGCCGATGCGACCCAGAGACGGGCGCGTTGTCGGTCATGCAGACGCTGTCCACGCTGCCGTCCACGCACACCGGAGAGAATTTTCCCGCGGACATCCACGTCGCGCCTGATGGGCGAGCGGTGTACCTGTCCAACCGCGGGCACAATAGCATAGCGGTGTTCTCCATTCCGCCTGCCACGGGGCGGATGGCGCTGGTGCAGCACGTGGCCACCGGTGGCGACTGGCCCCGCAACTTCACCATCGATCCCACGGGACGCTGGGTCCTCGTCGCGAACCAGCGCTCCGGATCGGTCGTGGTGTTCGAGCGCAATGCGGGGAATGGACGTCTCACGCCAACGGCGCAGCGCCTCGATCTTGCCAGTCCGGTGTGCCTGCGCTTCGGGACGGCGTGACCCTGCCGGAGGTCGCGCGACTCCGCGTCGCGGCACAACGCATCTCGCAGCCAGTCGAGACGACACCCGAAGGCATCGTTACACATCTCGGCGCTGTTCAGACGCAGGACTACTCCGGGGCACTCTGGTCGATTGGGCTAGGTATTCCGGGCGCGATGGATGCTCGAGCTCGCTGAGCGCTACGCGCGTTTCCTCGGCACTCCCGTCACGCTCGCGTGGAGCACCCCATGAGGACCCAAGAGGCACCTGAGACGAGCCGTCAGCCTGAGCGTGAGCCACGAGCCCTGAGCAGGCAGCGCCCGAGCTAAAGCTCGAGCACGAGCGCGGGCTCTGATTGCTCATTGCTGAAAGCTCACGCGCCCGCTCGGGTCCCTAGGGCCGAAGCGGCACGCGATCGGGGGGATCGAGCGGAGTGCCGGGAATCGTCAGGTACTTGAGGCTCTGCACGAGGCTGCGGCCGTTCGACGTGAGGCGCCGCACCGCGACCATGTTCTGGACGTACCAGTCGCCGCGAGAGGTGTTGAGGTCGAGGTAGTTCACGCCCTTGTACGCCGACGACGAATGGATGATCTCCCCGTTGCCGACGTAGATCGCCACGTGCGAGATCGGCTCACCACGTTCGGCGAAGAGGATGATGTCGCACGTGGCGATCTACGTCGGCAACGGGGAGATCATCCATTCGTCGTCGGCGTACAAGGG
>JBKJMP010000422.1:0-3793 GCA_046596395.1 Gemmatimonadaceae bacterium | reverse complement strand
GTGTACTTCTGGAAGAACGGCGCCGGAAGTTGGAGCAACCGGTCGAATACCGCGGATTGCATGGCCGTGGCCGACCGTCCGTTGAGCCGCAGCACCGTGTAGCCGCGCACCAACTCGAACGTCTGCGCCGCGAGCGCCGCGATGGTGAGCCCGATGAACACCTGCCAGAGCTGGCCGCGCATGCTCGACGGAATCACCTGGTCGAACACGAAGCCGGTCGCGATCGGCACGAAGAGACCCAGTGCTCCCGCGAGCAACGCGATGAGCACGATGTTCCACAGCGTGTACCTGGTGCCGGCGAACACGAACTTCACGAGCTCCCGCGAGGTGACGGGCGTGTCCGGAAGCGGCCGGTAGAACACCACGCCGAACGGCTCGATGACGTCGGCCAGATCCACCGTCATCGGCACGCGCGACCGGTCCGCCGGATTGTGCAGGAAGTACCCGCCGCGACGGTCGCGGATGGCGGCGAGCGGAACGCGCCCTTCCTTGTACCGGCAAAGGATCGACCCGTTGTCGCGTAGCCACCAGTCGCCCTTTAGCGCGACACGCCTCGATCGAACGCGGGATGCAACACAAATGGCGCCGAGTGGGTTGCGGAGCCCGTCGTCCACCTCCCACTGCGCGGGCGGCGCGAACGTGATGCTGTCGGCCCTCCCGATCGCGCGGCAGGCGTCGAGCAGCGCATTCGAGCGCGAGACCGCGGGAACTTCATGTTGCCCGGTCGCCAGTGAGATCGTGCCCATCAGCTCGACGAGGGCACTTTCCTTCATCTGCTGGTTCGCCGCCGCGCGTCGCAACCTCCGCTCGCGCTCGGCCGCCTCGGCACTGTGCTCGGAGGCAGACGTCCAGCTCGAGAGCACGCTGCGGAAGAAGTCGAACCCGCGCCATTCCGGATCGGTGCGGAGGTATTCGTCGGTGCCCAGCGTTCGTAGCTCGACGGCCGCGCGTGTCTGGATCCAGCTCCCGTTGGCGAGCGGGAAGGCGCCCGTTGCGTCGCGAAGTGCGAGCATCCCGCCGCGTCCCACGAACCAGGAGTGACCGGCGACGTGCTCGACCCACACCACCTCCCCGGGCGCGCCCACGCGGCGCTCGGGGGGAACGCTGGTCGTCTCGTCGCGCGCGACCACGACAGCAATCTGGCCCTCCTCGAACGACGCGACGCAGCCGCCCACGGCGTCGAGCCACGAGTCCATGAGGCCGGCGACCCACGCGCGCGTGTCCGCGGAGAGGCTGGCCGCGGCGCGCACCTCGTTCACGTTGAACGACTCGATCTCACCGTCAGACGCGGCGACAGCCACGAGCGAGAGGGTGCCATCCTCCGCCGGGGGAATGGCGAAGAGTGCGCCTCCAACCGATGCGGTGAACAGCCAGCGGCGCCGTCCCACGGGCTCGCCGTCGAGGGTGCGAACGACGAACACCTCCACGCTCCCCTCGTTCACGACCCACATCCGGTCGAGGTTCTCGATCGGCACGCGCTCGTTGGCCATCACGCGCCGCCGCGGCGAGCCGGGGCTCGCCACCACGAGCTGCGATTCGCGCGCGTTCGCCGTCATGCCCGCGCCAGGGTGGCGTAAAGACCGTCGTCGTCGAGCATGAGGACGTCGTGCGTGCCGCGCTGCACGACTTTCCCCTTCTCCAGGACGATGATTTCGTCGGCGTCGCGGATGGTGCTGAGGCGATGCGCAACCACGATGCAGGTGCAGCCGCGTCGGCGTAGGTGCTGCTCGATACGCTGCTCGGTGAGCGGGTCGAGTGCGCTCGTCGCCTCGTCGAGGATCAGGACGCGCGGCTCGTTCGCGAGTGCGCGCGCAATTTCGAGACGCTGGCGCTGCCCGCCGCTGAAGTTCACCCCGCCTTCCTGCACGGCGCTGTTGTAGCCACCAGCGCGCGCCGCGATTTCGTTGTGAATGAGCGCGTCCTTCGCGGCGTGGATCACCTCCGGCTCGGGCACCGTGCGATCCCACAACGTGAGGTTCTCCTTCAGCGTGCCTTCATACATCGAAATGTCCTGATCCACGACCGAGACCGACGACGTGAAGGTCGTGCGCGGCAGCGCGTCGATCGGCTCGCCGTCGAAGAGGATGTCGCCCGACCATGGCGAGTAGAGTCCCGAGATGAGCTTGGCCAACGTGGACTTGCCGCTCCCCGACCCTCCGACGAACGCCACGCGCGCACCCGGCTTGAGGTGGAGGCTGAAGTCCTCGATCAGCGGCGGCGCGAGCCGCGAGTAGCCGAACGTCACGTTGCGCAGCTCCACCTCGCCGCGCAGCCGCTCCCCCGCGAATGCCGACACCACATCCTCCGCATGCGCCAGCGAACGGGGATCCACGTCGTACCGGAGCACGTCGTCGAGGCGGGCAAGGTTGCCGGCCATCGCCTGCGAGTCCGACGCGAGCGCCGAGAGCGCGATGACCGGCGTGAGGAAGCTCGCCATGAGCGACTGGAAGGCGACGAGCTCGCCCATCGTCATCGATCCGTCCATCACGAGCATCCCGCCCAGGCACAGGATCGCCACGAACGTCATCTGGTTGAGCAGGGCCGGGATGGCCGACAGCGCGATCGTCGTCCGCTCGAGATGCTGCGAAATCGTGACGGTCTTCGCGACATGGCCCGACCACCGCGCGAAGAGATCCGTCTCGCCGCCCGATGCCTTGAGGGTTTCAATCGTATTGAGCCCTCCCATGGCAACGCCCGACACCTTCCCCTGCTCCTGGAGCAGGCGCTTGCTGCCGTCGGCCTGCACGATGCCCACATAGCGCGTGACCGCCACGATGATCGCCACCACGCCGACGCCGATGAGCGTGAGCGGAATGGAGTACGCGAGCATCAGGAGCACGAAGAACACCGCGAGCCCCGCATTGATCATCGCGGCCGCGAGCCGGCGCGACAGGAACAGCGCGACCTGGTCGTTGATCGCCACGCGCTGGGCGATCTCGCCGGCGTACCGCTGCGCGAAGAACTCCACGGGCAGGTGCAGCACGTGCTCGAAGAACTCGGTGGTACTCGTGACGAGGAGCTTCGTCTGGAGCCGCTTGATGTAGATCTGCTGGATGCGGTGAAGTGCCACGCGGAGCACCAGCGTCAGCGTCATGGCGATCAGCAGCGGACGGAGCCAGCCGTCCACCCGCGCCACGAGCACGGTGTCCACGAAGATCCGCGCGAACGTGGGGATGATGAGCCCGGGAATCACCATCGCGAGGCCGACGACCGCGAGAAACGTCATCGCCCGCTCGGAGCCCGACAGCCGGTGCTTGAGCGAGCGCACCACGCTCTGGCGCTGGCCGCCAGGCGTGAACGCCGGCGTAGGGGTGAACGTGAGGACGATGCCGCTGAAGCTCTCGTCCATCTCCTCCCACGACGCCAGGCGTCGCCCCGCCGCGGGATCGTTCAGCCAGCAGCCGCGCTTCTCCACCCCGTCGAGCACGACGAAGTGATTGAAGTTCCAGAAGATGATCGCCGGGCGGCCGAGGTCCCAGAGGCCGTCGAGGTCCTTCTTCCACCCCTGCGCCTCGATGCCGAGCGCGCGCGCGGCGAACAGGATGTTCTTCGCGGTGCTTCCATCGCGCGACACGCCGCAGCTGATGCGGAGTTGCTCGAGTGGCACGATCAGGTTGTGATGGCGCAGGATCATCGCCAGCGCCGCCGCGCCACACTCCACCGCTTCCATCTGGAAGACGGTGTCCGTCTTGTGCTTCCAGCCGCTCCGCCCGCGGACGTGCGGCCGCGGTGCCTCGACCTCCGGCGCGCTAGAGCCCAAACGACGTCCGCAGCATCGGGATCACGAGGCTGA
>JBKJMP010000037.1:0-5654 GCA_046596395.1 Gemmatimonadaceae bacterium | reverse complement strand
TGATCGCGCGCGACGCGTGGACCGCCGCGATCACGCTTGGCGAGGGCGACGTGTACGTGGCTGGCGGTGTGGAGAGCATGACGCGCGCACCGTACGTCATGAGCAAGGCAAGCAAGCCGTTCGCGCGCGACATCGAGATGTTCGACACGAGCCTCGGCTGGCGCTTCATCAATCCGGCGCTTCGTGAGAAGTATGGCGTGGACGCGATGGGGCAGACGGCGGAGAACGTGGCCGAGCAATTCGGCGTGAGTCGCGCGGACCAGGATGCATTTGCGCTGCGATCGCAGCAGAAGGCGGCCGCGGCGCGTTCGGCCGGCCGGTTTGCGCTCGAGATCGCTCCGGTGGAGATCGTGCAGAAGAAGGGTCCGGCGAAGGTGGTGGACACCGACGAGTTCATTCGCCCCGACACCACGCTGGAGACGCTCGCGAAGCTGCGTCCTGCCTTTCGTACGGACGGCAAGGGTTCGGTGACGGCGGGTAATGCGTCGGGGCTGAACGACGGCGCGTGTGCGTTGCTGGTCGCGTCGGAACAGGGTGCAGCCTCCATCGGTGCGGTTCCCATGACCCGCGTCGTCGCGAGTGCCGTCGTGGGCGTCGAGCCGCGGGTGATGGGGATCGGTCCCGTACCGGCGACGCAACGCGTGCTCGAGCTCGCGGGACTCACGCTCGACCAGATCGACATCATCGAGCTGAACGAGGCGTTCGCAGCGCAGGCGCTCGCGTGCCTGCGCGAGCTCGGCATTGCGGACGACGACGCGCGCGTCAACCCGAACGGCGGCGCCATCGCGCTCGGCCATCCGCTCGGCATGAGTGGCGCGCGGCTGCTGCTGACGGCGTCGCACGAGCTCGTGCGCACGGGCAAGCGCTATGCGCTCGCGACGATGTGCGTCGGCGTGGGGCAGGGGATGGCGACGGTGCTGGAGCGCCATGTGTCGCCATGAGCGCTCTGTGCGCCATATGTCTTCCTGAGCGAAGCGAAGGATCTGCACCACATGCCGTCCATGGCTAACGTCTTCTCGTTCGACGGATTCATTCCCGTCATCCACGAGAGCGCGTTCATCCACCCGAACGCGACGGTGACGGGCAACGTCATCATCGGGCGAGACGTGTACGTCGGGCCCGGAGCCGCGATTCGCGGCGACTGGGGCGGCATTGTCATCGAGGATGGCTGCAACGTGCAGGAGAACTGCACCATTCACATGTTCCCCGGCGTCACAGTGGTGCTCGAGAAGGGTTCGCACATCGGTCACGGGGCGATCGTGCACGGCGCGCGAATCGGCGCGAACGCGCTGATCGGCATGAATGCGGTCGTGATGGACAACGCGACGGTCGGCGAGGGCTGCATCGTTGGCGCGCTGTGCTTCGTGCCGACGGGCATGGACATTCCCGCGCGGAAAGTGGTCGTTGGTAATCCGGCGAAGGTCGTGAAGGACGTGAGCGACGACATGCTCGCGTGGAAGACCGAGGGGACGGCGCTGTATCAGGCGTTGCCAGCGCAGTTGCGCGCGTCGCTCGTCGAGTGTGAGCCGCTCCGCGACATTCCGCCGGATCGCGCCGAGCAAGCGGCGAAGTACATGACATGGAGAGAGACGACATCGTGATGCGCTTACAGAACTACGCCCTCGGCGAATGGATCGACGGCACCGGCACCGGCGCGACGCTGTACCACGCGGTCACGGGCGATGAGGTCGGAGTGGCGTCGAGCGAAGGGCTCGACTTCAAGGCCATGCTCGAGCACGGGCGCACCGTGGGCGGGCCGACGTTGCGCGCGATGACGTTCCACCAGCGCGCGCGCGTGCTGAAGGCGCTTGCGCAATACCTCACGGAGCGGAAGGAGGACTTCTATCGCATCTCGACCTGGACTGGTGCGACGAAAGGTGACTCCTGGATCGACATCGACGGTGGCTTCGGGACCCTGTTCGCCTACGCGAGCCGCGGACGTCGCGAGTTCCCCGACGAGACGTATTTCGTGGACGGCGGCCCCGAAGCGTTGAGCAAGGGCGGCACGTTCATCGGCCGGCACATCTGCGTGCCGATGGAAGGCGTGGCCGTGCAGATCAATGCGTTCAACTTCCCGGTGTGGGGAATGCTCGAGAAGCTCGCGACGTCGTTCCTCGCGGGGGTGCCGAGCATCGTGAAGCCGGCGACGGTGACGAGCTTCCTCACGGAGTCGGTGGCGCGGGCGATGGTGGAGTCAAAGCTGCTGCCACCGGGCACGTTTCAACTCATCTGCGGTAGTGCGGGTGACCTGCTCGACCATCTCACGTGCCAGGATTCCGTCGCGTTCACCGGATCGGCGTCCACGGGCTTGATGCTGCGGAGCGGGCGCGCCGTGATGGGCAACAGCGTGCGCTTCAACCAGGAAGCCGACTCGCTGAACTACTCCATGCTCGGCCCCGACGCCGCACCCGGCACCGAGGAGTTCGACCTGTTCATCAAGGAAGTGGCGAAGGAGATGACGGTGAAGGCGGGCCAGAAGTGCACGGCCATTCGCCGCACGCTCGTGCCCGCGGCCATGGTGGACGACGTCAGCGCAGCGCTGAAGAAGCGGCTTGCCGGCGTGAAGGTCGGCGACCCGACGCTCGAGGGTGTGCGCATGGGCCCACTTGCCGGCAAGGGACAGGTCCGCGAGGTGGAGCGGAGTGTCGAGAAGTTGCGCGACGGGACCGAGCTTCTGTTCGGCGGTCCCGGCACATTGGATGTCATCGGTGCGGATGCCGAGAAGGGCGCGTTCTATCCGACGATGCTGTTGTATGCGGACCGACCGTTCGACAAGGCGCAGGCGCACGACGTCGAGGCCTTCGGGCCTGTGAACACGATCATGCCGTACGAATCCGTCGAAGCAGCCATCGAACTGGCGAAGCTGGGGAAGGGAAGTCTCGTCGGTTCGTTGTTCACCGCGAAGGACGACGTCGCGCGTCAGGTGGTGCTCGGAACCGCCGCGTATCATGGGCGCCTGATGTTGGTGAACCGTCACAGCGCGAAGGAGTCCACTGGGCATGGCTCGCCGCTGCCACATCTCGTGCACGGCGGCCCGGGGCGCGCCGGCGGCGGCGAGGAAATGGGTGGCGTGCGTGGCGTACTGCACTACATGCAGCGTACGGCCATCCAGGGCTCGCCGCAGACGGTCGCGAGCGTCACGCGCGAGTGGAGCAAGGGCGCGACGGAGACGAAGGATCGCATCCATCCCTTCCGGAAATACTTCGAGGAGTTGGAGATCGGCGAGACGCTCAACACGCACCGGCGCACGGTGACGGAGAGCGACGTCGTGAACTTCGCGGGGATCTCCGGCGACTTCTTCTACGCGCACATGGACGACATCGCCGCGCGCGAGTCGCTGTTCGAGAAGCGCGTGGCGCACGGGTACTTCGTGCTCTCGGCCGCCGCGGGATTGTTCGTCGATCCCGCGCCAGGTCCGGTGCTTGCGAACTATGGCCTCGAGGGGCTGCGCTTCGTGAAGCCGGTCTACATCGGCGACACGATCCAGGCGCGGCTCACGTGCAAGCAGAAGACGGTGAAGGAGGATCGCGAGGGGCAGATCCCGCAGGGCGTGGTGCACTGGGATGTCGAGGTGACGAACCAGGATGCGGAGCCGGTGGCCGTGTATACGATCCTCACGCTCGTGCGCCGCGAGGCGGCGGCGAGCATGTCGGCATCGGCGGCGCAGCTCGCAAGTGCAATGAACGCGGAGGCGCCTGCCCACGTCACGCCGGCGGAGCGGATGGTGAAGACGGAGCCTGGGTCTGCACCCGTGCGCGTGTCATGAAAAGCGACGCTGTGGACAACGCGCCACAGTCCCTGTTGCGACCGCGCCGCATCCCCTTGCAAGCAAATGTGACCGTCAGCTGTTCGCGAGCTCCCGCGCGCACGGCGTAAGTGACGTCCGCCCACTGCTTTCGCGCCAACGCTCGCGGAGCGTCTGGAACCTCGGAGACGAATGGATCTGGGCACGTCATCTGCTCATGGCAAGGCAGGCTGAGCCGGCACGCCCAGCTTGGGGTCGAATCCAGGCCATTCGCCATGAGGTCATCATGCATCGGTCCGCCCGCGTTCTGCTCGCCCTTGCTGCGTTGATCGCGCCGACCGCGCTGTCCGCGCAGATCGCTCCTGACCCCACCCTGGCGTTCGCCTCCGGTACCAACCCGAGCGGGCCATGGCACTTCGGCTGGAAAACCACGGCGCTCGGAAGCCTCACCAACCTGACCGTGTATTCCTCGACGACGGGCTCCGCGCGCTGGAGCGATGGCAGCATCTTCGGTGGCGTGTACTACAGCGGGGACTTGAACGCAGGTGGCGGAACGGTGACCCTGCATCCGTTCGCCGGCGCCCAGCTCGCGGCGCTCCGATTCGTGGCGCCCACCGTTGGCCAGTATGCGTTCGTCGGATCGTTCGTGGACGGCGATAGCCCGACGGCCGACTACTACATGACGCTCAATAATTCGTCCGTACTCACGAGCGGGTACATGACGAACAATGCGCCTCCCGCCTACTTCTCGTACCTGTTGAACCTCACGACTGGCGACTTCATCGACTTCTCGGTGGGCGCAGGAGGCAACGGCTACGGCTACGACTCCGTCCACCTGGTGCTCAATCCACAGGGCCAGGTCACTGTCACCCCTGAGCCGGCCAGTCTCATGATGGTCGCCACCGGATTGACGGGCATGCTCGCCATTCGGCGCAGACGCAGGCCGCACCAGCCGTCGCGGATGGACAGAACGGCGTAAGGGAGCACCGGCCGCCGAGGACTCGGGTCATGCTGGCGGTGAGGTGATGGCTTTGCTTGGTCTCCGGACGAGGGGCAGGAACAAACGAGCCGCCGAGCGGACTACTACTACTGATGTCAGGGTCGGCGCTCGACTCTGAACCCAGTCGTATGAACCCTCGGAGGACTCGTGTTCGTTCGCCTGCTTGCCGCCGCCCTGCTCGTCCCGACCCTCGCCGCCACCGCACAGCCCGCCGCACCCGCCGTCTGGAACATCGACAAGGGCCACTCGGCCGTCTCCCTCCAGGTCCGCCACTTCGTCAGCAAGGTCCGCGGGTCATTCACCGACTTCAAGGGCACCATCACCGCCGATGCGGACGCTTGGCAGAACGCACAGATCGACGTCACGATCACCACGGCGAGCATCAATACCGCGCACGAGCGCCGCGATGCCGACCTCCGGTCCAGCAACTTCTTCGCGGCCGACAGCTTTCCCACGATCACCTTCAAGAGCACCCGCATCGAGCGCACGGGCGACGACGCGAAGATCCACGGGCAGCTCACGATGCGCGGCATCACGAAGAACGTCGTCCTCGACGGACACTTCAACGGCATCCAGAAGTCCGCGCAGGGCAGTGATCGCGTCGGGTTCGATGCCACGATCACGCTGAATCGTCTTGATTATGGCGTCACGTGGAACCGCGCGGCCGAGGGTGGCGGGGTGATGCTCGGCGACGAGGTCAAGATCGAGATCAACGTCGAGGCCGTCAGGGCGCGGAGCTGACCGCTCGGGCACCGTGCACCGCCAACTGGTAATCGCATGACCATCCTCCGCTCGCTGGCAGCACTTTCACTCACCGCGGGCGCGCTCGCGTGCGGAGGCGATGCGGGCGGCACAGGCTCGCCGAATGGCCCATCGGTTCCGCCGCCCGTCCTGGGCGCGGCCAGCTTC
>JBKJMP010000003.1:0-5529 GCA_046596395.1 Gemmatimonadaceae bacterium | reverse complement strand
CGTAGCTCAGGTAGCCGGCCGTCGATGCCACTTTGTCCGTCTGCAGCGTGAGCATGTCCGGCAGCAGCGCGTCCGCGATGGCGCCAGCCGTGGCGGCGCTGCGGCCCGCCGTACCCGTGATGAAGGCAACGACCTTGGCCCGAAAGTTCATTCGATCGGTATTCGGCGTTCCCAGGTCATGAAAGCCGTGGTCCTTGAATTCGAGCAGCACTTCGGCCACGAGCGGGTTGCCAAGGCGCTCGAGCTGGTTGAAGGTGCGGAATTCGTTGAAGCGGATTGTGTCGCGCCGGATGACGGTATCGGTTCGCACCGTCGTGAGACGGATGGTGTCGCGCTGGACGACGGTCACCGTCTCCAGCGAATTTTCGCACGCCGCGGTTGTCGCGAGCGTCAATGCGCCCATGGCCAGCAGCGCCAGTCTGTGTGCCTGCATATCTCGGAATCCTCAGGGAAGTGTCGAAAGTCGGGAACGTGCTGCGGTCAGCGGCTGATGGTGCCCCACACGCCGATCTTCTTGTTGGTGGCGGTCGTCAGGAGCGAAACGGGCATCTCCAGCACGATGGCCAGCGTGTTGGCCTTGATCACCGTGAGGATGTCCACCGCGGGTCCGCGCGAGACGTCGAAGGGTGCCGCAGGACCGCGAAAGGCGGTCGCGGTGGGCGTCTCCGGCAGTGCGGCGAGCGGTCCCGTCACCGGCTTGCGGTCCGGAATGATGCGGAAAAACTGCTCGAGATCGACGAAGAACGGGTCGTCACGCAGGCCCGCGAACACCTGCATCTGGCCAGCCGTGGTCGTCGTGGTGAGCACGCTGTCCGTGCGGCCGCCGATGAGCGACGGCTGGACGTTGCGCGTGAGGACCGTTGCGGTGCCGCCGCGTGCCTGCGGCGAGCCCTCTGGATCCATGCGCGCCGGCGGTGCGGCCGGCCCGCGAACGTTGATCACGCGGTTGTTGTTCGCCGTCGAATCGAACGTGACCTGGATGACCAGGTCCTCGATGCCGTCCCCCGTGTTATCGATCTTGAACTGGTACAGCAGGTTGGGATCGAACCTGGCCGAGGCGTTCCCGGACGGGACGATCGGGGACGAGGTGTTCATCGTCAGCGTGACACGCGACCCGTCCGTTCCACCCGCGCCCGGAGATGCGTAGACATCCGTGATGTCCATTCGGGGGGTGAGCTCGGTCAGGCGCGATTGCTGATGATCCGATGCCCATGCACGACCCACGAGCACCACGACCACGGCTCCGAGCATCCCTGTCAACAGCATTGCATTCCGTGCGCTTCGACGCATACCGCCTCCCCGTCCATGAAAAAGAAGTGGTCGCGCGACAAGCAGCGCCGCGCGTACCGCGCCCCGACCGCGACGAAACTGTCGCGCCGGAACTGTTCGTACCCCTGCGCACAGAACGAGCCGTGACCACACTTCTGGACACGAAACACGTATCAGATAGCATGCGGGCTGGGCAGTAGACTCACTCGTCGGCGAGCGTTCAAAGGCATTGCGCACAGTGAGGAAAAGCGCGAAGGCCCTGTCCCAACGTCGGCATGCAGGCGATCTTGCAATGCTGTTCTCCCGCCCCGCGCGTTGCGGGGCGTCTGATTTCCGCTTCCCCCTATACGCATCATGGCGTCGTCGTCTCCGGCCGAACTCGATTACCGACCGTCCTACCTGGCTGCGTCAGTCGTCACGGCCGTGGTCTTCCTGCTCTACATCGTCACGCTCGCGCCATCCACGGCGATGTGGGATACGAGCGAGTACATCACCGCCGCCTACACGCTCGGGCTGCCCCATCCCCCGGGCAACCCGCTATTCGTCCTGATCGGACGCGTGTTCGCGATCCTGCCCATCGCCTCGACCATCGCGGTCCGCATCAACATCTTCGCGGCGGTCTGTAGCGCGGTCTCGGCGGGCATGTGGTTCCTGATCACGGAACGCGTGCTGGTGAGCTGGTTCTCGCAGCGGTGGCAGCGGATCGTCGGCGGCGCCCTTGCCGCGCTCATCGGCGGCACCGCGTTCACGGTGTGGAACCAGAGCGTCGTCAACGAGAAGGTGTACACGCTCTCGCTGCTCGGCATCGCGGTGATCTCCTGGCTGATGATCCGCTGGTGTGACGAGCCCGATGGACGGAAGGCCGACCGCACCCTCGTGCTGGTCGCCTACCTCCTCGGCCTCGGTTACGCGAATCACATGGCGGGCATGATCGCCGCGCCGGCAGTTGGTCTCGCGGTGCTCCTCATCCGTTGGCGTACGGCACTGCGCTGGAAGCTCCTGCTCGCGTGCGTTGCCGCGTTGCTGTTCGGCATCACCCCCTTCGCCACGCAGCCCATTCGCGCCGCGCACTTCCCGGCGCTCAACGAAGGCGAGCCCACGGCGTGCCGCGATGGCCTCAAGTTCGACTGCACCTTCAGTGCGGGCACGTACGACGCCTTCATGTACAACTTCAATCGCGGCCAGTACGGCAAGCCTGAGTTGTCGGAGCGTCAGGCGCCGTTCTCCGCGCAGATCGGCATGTGGTGGCTCTACTTCAAGTGGCAGTGGCTACGCGACGCGCATTACGATCGCCCGCTCGCCCAGAGCCTCCTCGCCGCGATGTTCCTCGTCCTCGGCTTCCTGGGCGGGTACGTGCACTACCAACGCGACCGGAGGAGCTTCTATTACTTCGGGTCGCTGATGTTCACAGTCACGCTCGTGCTCATCTACTACCTGAACTTCAAGTACGGTGCATCGCAGGCACCCGACGTCACGGGGGTGGAGCGCGAGGTTCGCGATCGAGACTACTTCTACCTCTGGAGCTTCTCCGCGTGGGGTGTGTGGGCGGCGCTTGGCCTTGTGGCCGTCTGGGATTCCCTCGCGGCGCTCATCGGCCGGGAGACCGTTACGGAAGGGCGTGAGACGTACGAGAAGCCCACGCACCGCGCACTCATGATGGCCGCGCCAATCCTGCTGCTGGCGTTCATCCCGCTGTTCACCAACTGGACGACGGCCTCACGCCGCGGCCAGACCGATACCGCCGACTTCGCGCGCGACCTCCTCAATTCGGTCGAGCCATACGGCGTGCTCGTCACCGTCGGCGACAACGACACCTTCCCGCTCTGGTACGCCCAGGAAGTCGAGAAGGTGCGGCAGGACGTCGTGGTCGCGAATACCTCGCTGCTCAACACCGACTGGTATACGCGCCAGCTCATTCGTCGCCCCGTGTACGAGTACGACAAGGCGAACGGTCCAGCCATCTACCGCAATGGCACCTGGCCCAAGCCGTCGGGTGGCCCGCTCAAGATGTCGTTGATGCAGGCGGACTCCGTACCGGCCTATATCCAGCTCGATCGCCCGATGATCTTCGGGCAGGGCGGTCCGATCAAGGCGACCATCGATCCGCAGCGCCTCTCGATTCCCGGCATTCTCCAGCGCGCGGACATCTTCGTGCTGCGCATGATCGCGGACGCCTACCCCGGGCGCCCGATCTACTTCAGTCGCACGTCGGCCGGCTACGGCAACGAGCTCGGGCTCGGCAGCTACCTGCTCACGCAAGGGCTCGCGACGAAGCTCTTCGTCCCCCCCGCCGTGCCAGGCAAGGACACGTTGCTCGTTCCGGGCGCCGGCTGGATCGACCTGGCACGGACAAAGCAGCTGTGGGACTCTGTATTCACTGCGCCCAAGTCGCTCGCGGCGCGCTCGGACTGGGTGGATCGCCCATCGGTTGGCATTCCTTACCTGTACGTCGCCACCGGGCTCGTGCTGTCCGAAGTCTTGCAGTCCACCGGCGATCAGGCGGGTGCCGCGAAGGTGATGGAACAGGCGCGCGGCATCGCCACGGGGGTGAAGCTGAACGACCTGCTCGCGCAGATGCAGCAGGCGAGCCCCAGCGCGCAGCCGGAGAGTCCGCTGCTCGTGCCTCCCGCCGACACGCAGCGGCGAACCACAGTTCCAGCGAAACCATAGGACATGGCGAACATGCGCATCATAACCCGGGCTTTGGTATGCACGGCCATCGCACTCCTTGTCACGGCCGGCGTGCTTGTCGCCCACGACATGTTCTTGCGTCCCGCGCAGCACTTTGCGGCGCCCAATAGCACCGTGCTCGTGCGGTTGTTGAACGGGACGTTCAGCCGAAGCGAAAACTCCATCACACGCGACCGGTTGCTGGACGTGGCGATCGTCTCTCCGGCCGGACGCGCCAGACTCGACACCGCGCAGTGGACTGTTGCGGGCGACACCAGCACCTTCACGATGATGACAGGTACGGCGGGGACATACGTGCTCGGCGTGTCTACGCGCCCAAAAGTCCTGGGCATGACGGGCAAGGAGTTCAACGTCTATCTCAAGGACGACGGCATCCCGGACGAACTGGTGACTCGCCGAAAGGAGAAGCGACTCGGCGAAGCGTCTCGCGAACGCTACCACAAGCACGTGAAGGCGCTGATCCAGGTGGGCGACACGAAGGATCAGGGCTTTGCCACGGTGCTCGGGTATCCCGCCGAAATCGTTCCGTTGGAGAATCCGTTCGCGCTGCGGATCGGGGCGTCGCTCCGTGTTCGCGTGCTCGTGGACGGCAAACCCGTCCGCGGGCAGTTCGTGCAGTACGGGGGACGCACTGCCTCCGACAAGCGCGTGCCGCAGCGCAACACGCGCTCCGATGCCGAGGGCGTCGCGCGCATTCCGCTCGATCGAACGGGGAGCTACTACATCAAGTTCATCAACATGCAGCGGCTGAGCGGCGACGCCGACGCGAACTATGAGTCCCGCTGGTCCACGTTGACGTTCGCGGTGCGGTAGCCGACGAGCGCCGTGCAACCACCGGACCTTCCCGGACATGGCGACCGAAACGCCGCACGACGCTCATCGCTTCCAGCCGCCGCTCACCGCGCTCCGCCTGGCGACATCGGCTAGCTCCCGATGTGTTCGGTGGCGCGCATGGCGCGGAACCGCGGACGTGGAAGCGCAGACGTGAGGAAGCACAGATGGCGGCGCGATAATCGCAGTACGATTCAGCCATAGAGCGATCCGGCAGCATGCCGGCATTCACCGCTCGACATCTGGCCCGGCGCATCGCCGACCTCCTGCCGACTGTTGGGTGTTCCCCCCGTTGGCGACCATGACATGCTGGCTTCAAGGCCCACACGGCGCGATCGCGCGCCGCGGCCGGATGCGATTGCGCCCGCCACGGCGTCCGAATTCTCGGGCGCTCCCGTTCGAAATAGGCTTCTCCTGACGCTCACACCACGCGCGCTGGAGTCGCTCGCCGAGGACATCGACGTCATCGATCTCTCGGCGGGCACCGTGGTGCATGAGCCGCATGCGCTCATTGAGTACGTCTACTTTCCCGAGACAGCCGTCGCATCGATGGTGCGCCGCATGAGGGACGGGTCAGGAGTCGAGGTCGGGACGATCGGCTTCGAGGGGATCTCGGGCATCTGCGTCGTGCTCGGCGCGACCAGCATGCCGACGCAGTGTGTCATCCAGGTCGCGGTCCCCGCGACCTGGATGACACACTGCGTCGGCATGCTGGTCGCGCCGAGCACGACGCAGATG
>JBKJMP010000524.1:0-9288 GCA_046596395.1 Gemmatimonadaceae bacterium | reverse complement strand
CCCCGACAACCTCGTCGATGCGATCCGCGAGACGGGCTACGGCGCCGAGCTGGCGTCGCCCGACCAGTCCGCGTTCGAGGAGCAGGAGGCGCGGGACCGCGCGCAGGACGACGAGTTCGTCGACCTCCGCCGCAAGGCGATCGTCAGCGGGATACTTGGCATCATCGCCATGCTCGTGTCGATGCCGCTCATGAGCCAATTGGGAATGATGGCCGGCCACGGCGCGGCGATGACCAGCGATCCGTTCATCGGCTGGACGATGCGCGTGCTCGATCCCTCGCTACGCGCCGTGGTGCCGTGGCTCTATGCGATGTCGCCCACCGTCGTCTCGTGGGCGCTGCTCGTCGCCACGCTGGGCGTGATGCTCTGGGCGGGGCGTGATTTCTACACGCGCGCATGGGCGGCCTTTCGCCACCACGCCGCAGACATGAACACGCTGATCGCCGTCGGGACGGGATCCGCCTTCCTCTACTCCGCCATCGCGACGGTAGCGCCCGGCTTCTTCATCAGCCGAGGCATTGCGCCAGATGTCTACTACGAGGCGGTGATCATCATTATTGCGCTCATCCTGACCGGCAATGCAGTTGAAGCGCGCGCGAAGCGGCGGACGTCCACGGCGCTGCGCTCGCTCGTGAATCTCAAGCCGAAGTCGGCGCGCGTGCTGCGCGGTGCGTCGGAGATCGACGTGCCGGTGGAGTCCGTGCAGCAGGGGGAGATTATTCTGGTCCGCCCGGGTGAGCGTCTTCCCGTAGACGGGCAGGTGGTCTCGGGTGAGAGCGCGGTGGACGAGTCGATGCTCACCGGTGAGTCGCTGCCCGTTACCAAAGGCCCAGGCGATCGCGTGATCGGCGGGACGGTCAATCGCACCGGTGCCTTTCGCTACACCGCGACGACACTGGGCAGCGACAGTGTGCTTGCGCAGATCGTCCGGCTCATGCGGGATGCGCAGGGCTCCCGGGCGCCGATCCAGCGTCTCGCTGACCGTGTCAGCGGCATCTTCGTTCCGGTCGTCGTCTCCATCGCGATCGCCACGTTCGTGGCGTGGTTCGTCATTGCCGACGTGAATGGCGTGACGGCACCGGCTGCGCGCGCATTTGCCGCGGCGGTAGCGGTGCTCATCATCGCGTGTCCCTGCGCAATGGGGCTCGCCGTGCCGACCGCCGTCATGGTCGCCACAGGTAAGGGCGCGGAGCTCGGCATCCTGATCAAGGGGGGAGAGGCGCTCCAGCGCGCAGGCGACATCACCACCGTCGTCCTCGACAAGACCGGAACGGTCACCGAAGGCAAGCCGACGGTCACCGACGTCGTGCTCGCGCCGCCGACCACGCGGACGCCCGACGAAGTGCTGACGCTCGTGGCGGCGCTCGAGACGATGAGCGAGCATCCGCTCGCGGATGCGATCGTGCAGTACGGGCGAGCTCGCAACCTTGCGATGGCGACTCCAACGGAGTTCGCATCCGTGACCGGACGCGGCGCGACCGGCATCGTGAACGGCGCATCGCTCGCCGTCGGCAATGCGGCGCTCATGCGTGAGCATGGGATCGACGTGGTCTCCTTGAACGACGCGGCGAGCAAGCTCGCCGCTGACGGGCGCACTACTGTATTCGTCGGCATCGACGGCGCCCCTACGGCTGTTCTCGCCATCGCTGACCCGATTCGCGAGACGTCGCGCGCAGCGATCGCTCGGCTCCACGCGATGGGGCTGGAGGTCGTGATGCTCACGGGCGACACGCAGGCCACCGCCGACGCCATCGCGCGCCAGGCCGGCATCGATCGCGTCGTCGCCGGCGTGCTGCCCGATGGCAAGGTGGCCGAGGTGGCGCGGTTACAGGCGGGTGGGAAGGTGGTGGCGATGGTGGGCGACGGCATCAACGACGCACCGGCCCTCGCGAAGGCCGACATTGGCATGGCCATCGGCACGGGGACGGACGTCGCCATCGACGCAGCGGACGTGGTGCTCATGCGCGGTGACCTCGGCAGTGCGGTCGAGGCGATTGCATTATCGCGCCGCACGATGCGCACGATGAAACAAAACCTGTTCTGGGCGTTCGCGTACAACGTGGTCGGCATCCCGATCGCGGCGGGCGTGCTCTATCCGGTGTTCGGCATCCTGTTGAGCCCCATCCTCGCGAGTGCGGCGATGGCGTTCAGCTCGGTCAGTGTCGTTGGCAACAGCCTTCGGCTTCGCACAATGTCATCCTGAGCGAAGCGAAGGATCTGCACTTTAAGGATCTGCACTTGAAGGATCTGCACTTTAACGAGGCACCCATGGAATCATCCACGAACCCCACACCAGGATGCGGCTGCGCCATGCCCGGCCACGACGCGAACGGCCGCACCGCCGTCGGTGTCGATCCCGACATCAAGGATCGCAACCAGAAGCGCCTGCGCCGTATTGAGGGCCAGGTGCGCGGGCTCCAGAAGATGATCGAGGAGGATCGCTACTGCGCCGACATTCTCACGCAGATCTCATCGGTACACGAAGCTCTGCGGTCCGTGGGGCGGGAGCTCATGCGCAACCATCTCAAGCATTGCGCGACGAGCGCGATTCGCGCGAGTGACGCGGATGCCGAGTTGATGTACGACGAGCTCGTGGACATGATGTACAAGCACAGTCGCTGACGTGCAGATCCTTCGCTTCGCTCAGGATGACACCAACGAGGACACCATGACGGCACAAACGGCAATCGACCCAGTCTGCGGCATGACCATCGCGCTGCCTGCCTCGGAGAGCCGAGTGCACCATGACAGCGTGTACCACTTCTGCTCCAGCCTCTGCGCGAGCCGTTTCGACGCCGACGGCGACGCCTACGCCGCTGTGTCTCGGCTCGATCTGCCGGGGTGGGGGCGCACGGCGACGCCCGGGTTCCTCCAGGCCGACGCGTAAACGCGATGGCCGCATGCTACCGCGCAACGGCGATGAGCCTCAGCGGGAGCGTGAGCGCGGGCCTCCAGCAATGAGCAAGTCAGAGATCGAGCACAGGCTCGAGCTTTAGCTCGAGCTCTAGTGTGCTCAATGCTGGAGGCTCACTCTCGTGCTCTAGTCACCGCGCCGTCACCCGGCGCTCTTCCTCGTCGCGCTGGCCGAGGAATTCGCCGATGGCCGCGAGCGAGGCGATATGATCACAGAAGATCTTGAAGGTCGCCAGGAGGGGCACCGCGAGGAATGCGCCCGGCACCCCCCAGATCCAGAAGAAGAATGTGAGCCCGACGAAGATCGCTACCGGATTCAGCGTGAGGCGGTTGCCGAGTATCAGCGGAGACACGAAGTTGGCCTGGATCAGGTTGATGGCGAGAAAGCTGCCTGGGATGAGCAACGCGCGTCCCGTGTCTGGAAAGGTGCTGAGACCAGCGAGCGTCAGGACGATCGTCATGGCGAAGGCGCCGATGTACGGCACGAATTCCAGAAAGACCACGAGTACGCCCCACAGCAGCGGGTTGGGCAGCCCCAGGAAATGCAGCGCGAGTGCGACGACCACGCCCTCCAGCACATTGACGATCAGCGTGGTGCTGAGATAGGCGGAGACAGCCGACTCCGTGGCGCGCGCGATCTCCACGGCCTTCACCTTGTCGCTGAAATGCGGCAGCACCTTGATGAGCTTCTGGAGAAAGAGGTCGCCGCCCGCGAGCAGGAAATACAGCAGGATGGAAACCTCCAGCATCCCCGTGACCAGGCGCTGGGTGGTGCCGAACAGGCGAGACGACATGCTTGGTCCCGACTGCACGACGACATCCGGGGCCTTGTCGTCGGCCTTGCCGCCCACGGCGTCGGCCGCCCGGTCGACGCTCTGGGACACCTTCTGCATGGGCAGGATGATGCGCTTCAGCTTGTCCTGCGCCTTGGCGAAGCTCTGCGGTGCGATTGTCGCCCAGCGCTGCGCCGGCCCGGCAAGCTGGTATGCCGCCCCCACCGTTCCCGCGACGAGCAGCAGGATGACGAGCAGCGCGGCAAGGGGTGGCTTGAGCCGAATGCGTCCCATGACGCGGATCACGGGGCTCAACAGGAAGTTGAGTAGCAGCGCGAACACGACGGGTACCAAGAACGTGCGCGCGAAATACATCGTATAGAGCAGCGCCAGCACGGTGAGCACCGTGATTTCCACCGATCGGCCGCGCTTGCCCTCGATGGCCCTACCCGTGCGGCTGAGGTCCGGCGTTTTGGCGTCCGGTGACGCTGGTGTCGGCGGCGCCAGGAGATCGACGTCGGGAGTATGCGGGGATGAGGAGTCCATGGCGGGGCTACTGCAATGCATGATGTGGTCCGGGGCCGTCTATGGCGTCGCCGTCACCCGAGCCGGTCCTTCAGCGGGAGCGTGAGCGCGAGCCTCCAGCAATGAGCAAGTCAGAGCTCGAGCACAGGCTCGAGCTCGAGCTTGGGCTCTAGTGGGCTCAATGCCGGAGGCTTCATGCTCATGCTCTAGCTCTGAGCTGGGGCATACTTTGCCTCGGCGTGGCAGGAGGCGCACGTCTCGAGGCTCTGCCGCCGCTTGTCCATGTCCCAGGCTGAAGCCGCGGAAGGCGTCGTGGTACCCTGAGCGGCCCAGCGTGGCCTTTGCGACGAGCCCCGTCTGCTTGTGACAGACCTGGCAGAACTGCGCCGGCTTCGGTCCCCCGGACAAGCACACCCCCCCATAGCCGCGCGATAGTCAGGAGATTTCCACCCTCCCTTAAGCCCGCTTCGGGAACAACAGGCCGATTACTATCGCTTTCGCGCTAACTCGAGGGCTGTCCGCAGGTCGGAATCGTGATCGGTGTACTCCGTAAGAGCGGTCGTTCGCTCCGTCGCTTCCGCGGCGAGAAGCCGTTGCCGCAAGCCCGTTGCCGCGACGGCGTCGCCCCGCGCGTCTGCCGCACGAGCCGCCAGCGAGAGGCCGAGGAGGTGCGTCGGCCGCGACTTCAGGATCGTGTCCGCTTGTGCGGAGGCCGAGCGCTGGTCGCCGGTCACGAGCTGAATGAGTCCAAGGTCGTACCTGCGGTGCAGGTCGAGCGGAACGAGTGCCTCGATGGCACCCTGGGCCATCGGCCCGAAGAACGCTGCACTATCCGCTTTTCCCTCGGTGTTGAGACGCATCACGCGATTGAAGAGGCGGTCGGCACGCTCTCCCGGCGACAGCGACGAGATGTCCATCGCCTGCACGACTCCAGTGCCACCGCCGCCAGTGAGAGGCATGCGCTCCTCCGGCGCCGCGCTGCGCGACCCCATCTGCATCACGGAGAGTACCACCAGCGCAACCACCGCCGCGGCGGGAACGCCCCACTTGAGCGCGGGAGAGAGACCCGGCGCAGTCGCGGACGGACTCCGCCCGCCAGCGCTTCCGTCCACCGATGTACCGCAACTCTGGCAGAAGCGCGCGCTCGCATTGAGCAGCGATCCACACTCGGTGCAGTACTTCGCAGCGCGTGGAGTTTCGGTGGTGCCTTTCGTCATGGCGCCGGTTGATCGTTCGGGTTGGGTGTGCTCCAGCGCCGCACGAGGATCGCGATGACTGCGAGCCCGCCAAGCACGAGCACCACTGGGAACGCATAGAGCGCGACGTTGAGCCCCGTCATGGTGGGCTCGAGGAGGATCCACTCTCCATACTTCGAGACGAAGTACGCCTTGATCTCGTCCTCCGACTTGCCCTCGCGCAATTGGTCGCGCACGACGGCGCGCATCTCCACCGCAAGCGTGGCAGGGGAATCCTGAATCGATTCGCCCTGGCACACGGGGCAGCGAAGCGTCGCTGCCAATGCACTCGTTCGTGCGTCGAGCACTGAGTCGGCAGCGCTCACGCCGGCGCGAACGGTGGTTCCTTGTGCCGACGTCCGCGCAGGGCCGAACACCAACATCAGGAGCGCCGCAGCGACCGTCGCGCGTTTCACTGGACGGGAACCCGGCGCACCGTATCGGCGGCACCGGCGCGCGCCACCAGCGAATCGACGCGGATCAGCGAGTCGAGCCACTGCCGCAGCACCGCCGCCGGAATCGGACCCTTGTGCTTGTATCGTATCCGGCCGCTCGCGTCGATGATGAACGTCTCGGGCACGCCGTACAGTCCGTAATCGATGGCGGTGCGTGAACCCGCGTCGCTCACCGACGGATAGCTCTGCCCGCCCATGTCGGCGATCCACCGAATACCGGCCGACGGACGATCGTTGTACAACACACCGATGAACTGCGCGGGACGGTCTGCGTACTCGCGGGCCGTTTCGCTGAGCGCCACGTGCTCGTCGCGGCACGCGAGGCACCACGACGCCCAGAAATTCACCACGGCGACCTTCCCCGTGAGCGGGAGCCGAATGGAGTCGCCCACGGCACGCGCGATCGGTGGCTCACCGGGCGCGAACACCGGCAGTGCGAACGCCGGCGCCTCGCGCCCCGGAAGTGGCGATGGGATGTCACGCGGATCGCGCGTGAACCCGAACGCGAACAACGCGAGAATCGGCGCGGCGCCGATCATCGCGAGGAATGCGCGCTTCCAGTTCACGCGCTCGTCCCCACGAGGGCGGGCTCGGGCGGCGGAGCAGCACTCGTCACCGGCACCGGGACCGGCGCGCCCGCGAGACGTCCACCGCGATGGAACATGCCGATCACCGACCCGAGCACGATGACGAATCCACCGAACCAGATCCACGGCACCAGCGGCTCGACGATGACCTTCACGGTCGCATTCGCACCACTGGACTCGAACGCCATGAGGTTCACGTAGAGATCGCCCTTGATGCTGCTGCGCACGTCGGGCGTGGGGACCGGCTGGTCGGACACATGATAGAAGTTCATGCGCGGCTCGATGGTCGCGATCACCGCGCCGTCCTTGCCCATCACATCCAGCGTCGCTCCGATCACCGATCGCTGCGGCTCCTCTCGGCGCCACACGGACTTCATGCGCACCGTGTGCCCCGACACGGTGAGGGACTCACCCGGCAGCAGCGTGGCCTCGCGCTCCGTCCGAAACTCGGACGACGCCGTCACGCCGAGCGCGACGAGCAGCGCGCCGATGTGCGCCACGTAGCCGCCGTAACGGCGCTTGTTCCCGCTCACGAGACGAACGAGCGCCGTGCCCCACCCCTCCCCGTGCGCGCGGCGTCGTGCCCGCATGCCGATCCAGTACTCACGCAGGTTGCCCACGGCTGCATAGCCGACGAAGGCGAATGCCAGCACTGAGTACACGCCGCGCGCGCCAGCCACGAGCGCAACCGCCGTCATGATCACCGCGCCGCTCACCGGAGGCAGCAATCGCTTCTTCGCGTCGGCGATCGTCGTGCTTCCCCACGGCAGTGCCGGACCCACGCCCATGAGGAAGATCAGCGCGACCATCGCCGGCACCGCCATTCTATTGAAGAACGGCTCGCCCACGCTGACCTTCACGTCGCGGATCGCCTCGGCCACGAGCGGATAGAGCGTGCCGACGAGGACCGTCAGCATCACCGCGGTGAGAAAAAGGTTGTTCAGCAGGAACACCGTCTCGCGCGACGCTGCGCCGCCGAGGCTCCCCTTCGTGCGGATGCGCTCCGAGTGTCCGGCCACGAGCACGAGCGTGGCCAGCAGCACGATCGCGATGAATCCAAGGAAGTAGTAGCCGATGTCGCCGGTGGTGAACGCGTGTACCGACGACAGAATGCCCGAGCGCGTGAGGAACGTGCCGAAGATCGTGAGCACGAACGTCGCGACGCACAGGTTGAGTGTCCACAGGCGCAGCATGTCGCGCCGCTCCTGAACCATCACGGAGTGCAGGTACGCCGTCGCCGTGAGCCAGGGGAGAAACGAGGCGTTTTCGACGGGATCCCACGCCCAGTAGCCACCCCAGCCCAGCACTTCGTACGACCACCACATGCCTGCGATGATCGCGGCGGAGAGGAAGCCCCACGACGCCAGCATCCAGCGTCGCGAAAGAATCGCCCAGTCGTTCGACGCAGCTTCGTTGGCGAGGATCGCGCCCACCGCGAGCGCGAACGGCACCGTCATGCCCACGTAGCCCAGGTACAGCAGCGGCGGATGGACCGCCATGAGGATGTGGTTCTGGAGCAGCGTGTTCGGTCCGGGGCCGTCGAGCGGCACCGGCGACACGGGGACGAATGGATCGGCCGGTCCAACCAGCAAGACCGCAAAGAATGCGGTGACGGCGAGCATCGCCATCGCCGCGAAGGGGATGAGGTTGCCGGGCCGCGTTCCGTGCGTCCACACGACGGCCGCGGCATACAGCGCCAGCACCCACGCCCAGAAGAGAATCGAGCCCTCGAGCGCGCCCCAGAGCGAGATGATCGTGAACAGAAGCGGCGTGGAGCGGCTGCCGACCGCCGCCACGTACGACACGGAGAAATCATGCGTGACGAGCGCGACGACCATTGCAACGGTCGCGATGGTCACCAGCAGAAAGTTCGTGTAGACCGCGCCGTACGTGAGCTGAAGCCACTCGCGGCGGCCGCCGTAGATCGCGACCGGGGTGATGATTGCGCCGAGGACGACGATGAACAGCGAAACGAGCAGTGCGTTGTGCGCGATGAGACCAATCACCTGGCTGGCTGCTCCGTCAGCGTCTTGTACTTCTCGCTCGCCTTCTCGCCCGGCTTCGGTGCGCGGTACTCGTTCGAGTGCTTCACCATCAGGTTGTTCGCCTCGAACACGCCGCCGGCGCCGACGCGTCCTTCCACGATGACGCCCATGCCGTCGCGGAACATCTGCGGCGGCGCTCCGGTGGAATGCACCTCCACCTCACGTGCACCGTCAGTGACGGTGAAGCGAAGATCGAGCGTCTTTGCGTCCCACGTCATGGTGCCGGGCTTCACCTGTCCGCCGAGCCGCACCGGCACGCCGACGCCCGACGTGCCCTTGGCCAACAGCTCGTTCGGCGTGAGGAAGAACACCACGTTCTTCTCCAGGCCACCGAACAGAAGCCACGCGAACACCGCGACGATCACCGCCGCCCCACCCAGAATCCATTTTCTCGTCATCGCTCGCTCTCCCCACCGTGTTCCTGAACCAACCGATCATGAACCGCACGCGCGCGCGCTCCAACCCGCAGCAGTCGCCACAGGTATCCCAGCACCACGATCCACGTCACGGCATACGCCGCGATGATGAACGCCTCGTTCGACGCAGTCATCGTCACGACCCTCTCATAGCGGCAGCCTCGGCCGCATGTTCCGAGGCGCGGTCGAGACGCGCGATCTCGTAGCGCTTCTTGATGAAGTAGATCAGGACGAAGAGGAATGCAAAGGCGTTGAGCCGCAGTCCCATGGTGTACGCGGGGTCCAACGTCGCCGGACTCGACGGTGGCTGATGCAGCGTACGCCACCACGTCACCGACA
>JBKJMP010000418.1:0-5421 GCA_046596395.1 Gemmatimonadaceae bacterium | reverse complement strand
CAGCTCAAGAACGCGATGCGCGCGAAGTTCGACCGCATCCTGCTTCCGCTCGCACGGGAGTTGATCGTCGATGACCAGCTTGCCCGTGTGACCTTCAACGCGTTCTTCTCCAACGTCATGTTCCACGAGGTCGCCCACGGACTCGGGATTAAGAACACGATCGACGGCAAGGGGACGGTTCGCGCGGCGCTGAAGGAGAAGGCCGGTGCACTGGAGGAGGGCAAGGCGGACATCCTCGGCCTGTACATGATCCGGCAGCTGAACGCGCAGGGGGAGATGGGCGCGGAGCGCATCGAGGACAACTACGTCACCTTCCTCGCGAGCCTGTTCCGGTCGGTGCGGTTCGGCGCCGGCGATGCCCACGGACGCGCGAACGTGGTCGCGTTCAACCTCCTCCAGCGCGCGGGTGCGTTCACGCGCGAGGCGAATGGGAAATACCGCGTGGACTTCGCGCGGATGCGCACGGCGACGGACGAGCTGTCGCGCCGGATCCTGGTGCTTCAGGGTGACGGGGACTATGCCGGCGTGACGCGTCTGTACGCGGAACAGGGGGTCATCGGCTCCGTGCTGCAGGGCGACCTGGATCGACTCCGCGCTCGTGGAATACCGGTCGACATCGTCTTCGACCAGGACCGGTGAGGACCGGCGGGGGACCTGCGGGCCGGTGCGGTGTAGGACCGGGATCTCCAACTTCACGTGCACGCTACTGGCACAACTTGCGCACCCAGGCGTATTCTTGAGTTCCTTCCGCCGAACACGAGCCATGCCGTCCGTCCTGCTCGTCAGTGTCCTTGCAGCCAATCTCATCGCAACCGCGCCAACCCCCGCCGCGGCTCACGTCGCGCCGTTCGTGGCGGCGCCCGTAGCGTCAGGGCCGCTCGGCCTCGTCGACAGCATCGTGGTCGAAAAGAAGGCACGGAAGCTGACGCTCTTCCGCGACGGCAGGCCCACGCGCACCTATCTCGTGGCGCTCGGGCTCAAGCCGCAGGGCGACAAGGTGCGCGCCGGCGACAACCGGACGCCCGAAGGCCTCTTCTTCATCGATGCCCGGCAGCCGAACAGCAAGTATCATCTCGCCCTGCACATCTCGTATCCGAGCCCGGTGCACCGCGCGCGCGCACAGTCCATCGGCGCGGATCCGGGGGGCGACATCATGATCCACGGGCTGCCCAACGGCCTCGGCGCCGCCGGAGCCTCGCATCGCAAGAACGACTGGACGAACGGATGCGTGGCGCTCACCGATCAGGAGATCGAGGAGATCTGGAGCGTGGTGCCCATCGGCACCCCGATCGAGATCAAGCCGTAGCGCGCGGGGCGCATGTCGTCCGACAGCTGGACCGCACCAGCCTTCGACATCTCAACGGAATTCCTCGCGCGCTCGCGGCACTACCTCGCGTACGAGTATCCCGCGAAGATCAGCCAGTGTCTCGCCGCGCTCCCGCCCGGTGCGCTCTGGCAGCGCGCGGACGCCGGGTCGAACAGCATCGGGAACCTGCTGCTCCACCTCGAGGGCAACGTGCGACAGTGGATCATCAGCAGCGTCGGCGGCGCGCCCGACGCGCGTCTCCGCTCGGCTGAATTTGCGGCGTCGGATGGCGGCGATGCAAAAGCGCTCTTCGGCGCCCTTCGCGCCACGCTCGATGAGGTGGACGCGGTGCTCGCTCGACTCACTCCGGGCGACCTGGCGACGCGCCGGATGATTCAGGGGCGCGACGTGTCGGTGTTCGACGCGGTGTACCACGTCGTGGAGCATTTCTCCATGCACACCGGGCAGATCATCCTGCTCACCAAGCAGTTCGCCCCCGGCCGCATCGGCTTCTACGAGGACGCGGGGGGTCTCGCGATTCCGCGTTGGCGCGAGACCCGCTGATCCGTCAGTAGATGTAGACCTTCGTGCCGACGGGGATGTTCTCGTACAGCCATTCGATGTCCTCGTCGCGCATGCGGATGCATCCGTGCGTCACCGACGAGCCGATCGACTTGGCGTACGGCGTGCCGTGCAGGAGGTATCCATCGCCCATGCTGAGGCGATAGTGCCCGAGCTCCCCCTTGATCTGGCGATGCTTGGTGCCAATGGGAGGAACGAAGAGTGTATTGTCGAACACCACGTGCTCATCGAGCACCATGGGGACGAACTCCGAGGAACCGGTCTGGATCAGGCCGACTTCGTCACCCTTGACCACGAGACGCCTGCCGTCGCGGAGCTTCACCGCGCGACCGCGCTGCAGTGACGTGAGCTTGAGCGAGTGCTCGAGCGCCACCTCGGCGAAGTGCCATTCGGGGGGCGTCCACACCGGATCCTTGTCCTTGCCACGGACGGTACGCACGCCTCGCGGGGTCTCGAACCGCCAGACGCGGCCCCCATACTCGAGGGTCGCGTTCATCGCCGTCGCGACGGGCGCGGTCCGCAGTGTGTCGTCTCCATCGATGACGCGGAGCTCGCGATTGAACAGGTCCACGACGACCCGGTAGCCTGCGGACCGCTCGGCGACCGAACGCGCCGACGCCCAGGCGAGGCTGTCCTTCCGCGACTTGAAGGAGCGCGCGGTGGTCGGTGCTTCTGTTGCGACGACCGCTTCGCTGGCCGAATCCACCGCAACCGCCATGGAGTCGGAGGGCAGGTCATCGCTGCGACGCGCGATCTTGCGGAGCAGCGACACGAACCAGTTGTGCCCAGTACGCTGAGCCGCGATCGAATCGGCGGCGGTCCGTGGGCGCACGCCCGACGTATCGAGCGTCCTGCCGGGGTCCTGTCCAAGGCCCGGTGCCGCCATCCCGGCGAGCAGCAGAGTGCTCAGGCAGAGTTTGTTCATGAGTCGCGGCATAGGCTGCATACTACACTGCGGAGGACGTGAAGTTCACGTCCTCCGCAGGATGAATCCGCTTCATGGGCTAGTAAAACTTGATGCCGATGATCGTGGGCCAGTAATGCGAGCGGCCGTTGATCGTGTTGAGCGTGCTGTACTTCGTTTCCACGAACGTGTGCAGCCCGCCGAGCGAGACATCGAGACCAGCGCCGCCTTCGTAATGGAAGAAGAGGCTCTTGGTGCCGCGATTCGCTGACGTCACACCGAGGGACGGGTACAACGTTGCGGAGGACAGCTGCGTGGACTCGCCCGCCGTTACGACCTTGTTGTCGGTATTCCGGTATGCGATGAAGTCAAAGATCTTGTCAACGCCGCCGCCGCCGAGAATGTAAACGACAGGGTTGAGCTTGCTGCGCTGGTCAAGCGGGAAACGGGCTACCAGGTCGAGTGACCCGGCGAGAATCCGTGGGTCCGCGCATGGCTTGCAATCCGTCTCGCGCTTGTTGAGCCAGCTGTAGTTGACATCGCCACGAATACCGATCGTGCCGTTCATCGGGAAGTAGCCCGCCTGCGCCTGCAATCCAAAACCATCCTTCGTCGTGTTGCGCCAGTTGTTCATCGGAATGGCCAACCCACCACCTAATCCGAAGTACAGGCCGGGGAGGCGCTGCAGCGGCAGCATCTGCATCACGGTGTCGTACCGCATGCGATCGACCGTCATCCGAACCGTATCCGTCCGACCGCGTACCATGACCGTGTCCACGCGTCCGGGGAGGCGAATCGTGTCGACCCGTACCTCCGCCGGCATGTCCTTGCGCACCGGAATGCTTCTGTCCGAGCGAGCCTGTGCAGACGCCGTAGCGGCGCCGCCGAATGTGATGGCGGCTGCGAGGCCGAGTGCACACAACACAAAGTTCCTGGTCTTCATCCTTGTCCTCCGTCGCCTTCGCCCTATGATCTCGTTCCCCGCGGGCGAGGTTGCGGGTGCGACGAGGGTCGTCGCAGTCCTAACGGGCTCGGGGAATGGCAGACCTCGTGCCGTGGCGCTCGAAATCGCTAAGAAAGGGCAAAAAAACTCCTGAAACGCCCTCTCGCGCGACGTTCGTTGCACGCTCGCGTCCGCTTTCAGGTGCACTCCGGTGACCTTGCTCACGATCGCGTCGTTGGACGCGCCCCCGAAAATCACTCTCGCCGCGGCCCGCCGCTCGGTATCTTGCCTTGCGTCGCCCGCCCTCATCGCGATCCGAGCCCCTGTCATGCCAGAAAATCCGTTGCACCGCCTGAACGCCGCCGGACAGTCGATATGGCTGGACTTCATCGACCGCGCCATCCTGCGCAACGGCGACCTCGCTCGCCGCATCGAGGAGGACGCCCTCACCGGGATGACGTCCAACCCCACCATCTTCGAGAAGGCGCTCGCCGAGGGGACGGCCTACGACGACCAGCTTCGCGGTGCGCTGGCGAGCAACACGGCGATGGATCTCTTCGAGCTCGTGGAGACGTCCGACGTCCGCGACGCGTGCGATGCGTTTCTCCCCGTGTACGAACGCACCAACGCCGGCGACGGCTACGTCTCGATCGAAGTCTCCCCAGGCGCCGCCAACAGCTCGCAGGAGACCGTGGCCGAGGCCCAACGCCTCTGGGCGATGGTCGGCCGGCCGAACGTGATGATCAAGGTGCCCGGCACTGCCGAAGGCGCCGTCGCGGTGCGCACGCTCATCGGCGCCGGCATCAACGTGAACATCACGCTGCTCTTCGCGATCGATGCGCACCGTCGCGTGATCGACGCCTACATCAGTGGACTGGAAGATCGGCTCAATGCCGGCAAGCCGATCGATCACATCGCGTCGGTCGCATCGTTCTTCGTGAGCCGCGTGGATACGGAGATCGACAAGCGGTTGAACGCGATCGCAGCGACGGCCAACGGCGACGCGAAGGAGGGCACCCTCGCCCTGCGCGGCAAGGCAGCGGTGGCCAACGCGCAACTCGCGTATCAGCTCTTCCTCGCGGAGTTCAGCTCAGCGCGTTGGGCGCCGCTGGCTGCCGCCGGCGCGCGCAAGCAGCGCCCCTTGTGGGCGAGTACGAGTTCGAAGAATCCTGCGTACCGCGACGTGATTTACGTCGAGCAGCTGATCGGGCCCGACACCGTGAACACGATGCCCCCCGCCACCATCGAGGCGTTCCGCGATCACGGAGAGGTGCGGCGTACCGTCGATGCGGATCCCGCCGCGGCGCGCGCCGTGATGCAGGACCTGGCCGCCGCCGGAATCGACATGACGCAGGTGACCGACCAATTGCTCTCCGAGGGGCTCGCCAGCTTCCAGAAGAGCTTCGATACGCTCACGGCGGGCCTCGAGAAGAAGCGCGCCGCCGTGCTGGCCTGACTCTCCGAACCGGATAGATGCCCTTCCCGCGAACCAAGATCGTCTGCACGCTCGGCCCCTCGTCCGATACTGTCGAGACCCTGCGGTCCCTCATGCAGGCAGGGCTCAGCGTTGCCCGCCTGAATTTCTCGCACGGTACGCACGAGCAGCACGCGAAGACGGTGGCGCTCGTCCGGTCCACGGCCGCGGAACTCGGGCGCCCCGTCGCCATCCTCGGCGACCTGCAAGGG
>JBKJMP010000297.1:0-5241 GCA_046596395.1 Gemmatimonadaceae bacterium | reverse complement strand
CGCCTCGCCCGGGAAGCCGATGTCGAAATCGACTGACGGCTTCACGACCACGTAGCCGCTGCCTGTGAGCACGTTGGCGCGGACGTCGAAGGTGTCGTCGAAGTAGTCCTCGTAGATCTCGAACACCGTGGGGTGCGGCTGTCCCTTCACGTAGTCGGCCGGGTAATACACGACGGCCTTCTTCACGTGGCCGTCCGCGTCCATGTAGTTCACGAGCTCCGTGGCGCCGAAGCGCTTCGACGCGAGTTGCGGATTCGTCTCCACGAGGCGTTTGAGATCACGGAAGTCAGCCGCGCCGACGTATAAGTCGGCGGGCCGATTGCCGTTCGCGATGTTGACGACGATCGTGCTGCCGTCCTTCGAGAGGCGGAAGCCCGAATACTGCCGGTTGTCCTTCACCAGCTCCTTCAGCTCGCGCGTGCTGCGGTCGTATCGCAGGATGCCGCGCTCCCACACCTGCCGCGAGTTCGACGTGAGGTACAACAGCTTTCCATCGGGGCTCCACCCCGCGAACGACACCCGCGGCAGCGCGTCGTTCGAGTCGCTCGAGGCGACCACCTTTTCGCGCGCGCCGGTGGCGGCGTCGGCGAGCCAGAGTCCTTCGCGGTTGGAGACGAGCACCGCGTCGCCGACGGGGCTGTAGCGCACGATGCTGAATCGCTCGAGCGCCGCCTTGTCGCGCGCGGCCTTACTCGTGTCCGGCGTCTCGCCACGCCGCGCTTCCGGCGCGCCCGCGATCAGCTTCGATGTCGTATCGGTAATCGACGCGAGATAGACACGACCGTTATTCGAGTACGCGTAGCGCCGCCCGTCCTCGGCCCACTGGATCTGCATGCCCTTCGTCGTCGGGCGCAGCACCCGCTCGACCCCCGCCGTGTCGCGCACGTGCAGCGCCGTCTCGGAGGTGAAGGACTCGTAGTCGGTCTTCTTCTGGATGTCCTTCGCGAACGTGATGGCGCTGCCGTCCTCGGTGAGGTTGAAATTGGCGACCATGGTCTCGGGCACGCGCTCCGTTGCGCGCCCGGTCGCCACGTCGATCGCCACCACCGAGCGCATGTTGCCCGCTCGGCGGACGTCGTCCCAGGCGAGGAAGGGATCCTTGCTGTTCTGCACGATCACCGGCCCCGAGGCGATCGATGCGAAGTTGTCGCGCACCTTCTTGCGCCACTCGAGCGAGTGCGTGCTCACGATGACCTGCCTCCCATCGGTCGACCAGCGGATGTCGGAGTTCTCGGCGACATACCGTTCAGGTGTCATCCTGAGCGTAGCGAAGGATCTGCTTTTCCCAGTCGTGCGATCGTAAATAGTCGGGACAAGGAACTCCCCCTCGAGCACCAGCATCGCGAGCCGGTTCCCATCCGGTGCCCAGCGAACGCTCCGCACAGGGCGCTTGTCCTTGAAGACGTCCGTCCGCGCGCCAGAACGTGTGTCGATGATGCTCAGCCGGATGGGCGTGACGCGCAGGTACGTCGGATCGCCATCGCGCCGGTAGTCCGCGCCGAAGTTGTCGCGGCGCAGCGTGGCCACCGTGGCGAGCCAGCGTCCGTCGTCCGAGAGGTCACCGATGGCGTGCGTGGTGACGTTGAGGGCGTCCTCGGCGGTGAACGTCGGCGCTTGTTGGGCCGAGAGGGCGAGCGGGAACGCGAGGACGAGGGCGAGGCGGCGCATGAGTCGAGGCGGCTGGAGGAGGTGCTAATCTGGGGGCGGTTGCGCCCCTTTGTCATCCTGAGCGAAGCGCGGCGGGGTTAGCACCGTTGTCATCCTGAGCGAAGCGAAGGATCTGCACCTTCAAGGGGCCAGAAACGGTTGACTTATCCTCTCGGCCCACTACTATTGGAATACTGACGCGGGGTGGAGCAGCCTGGTAGCTCGTCGGGCTCATAACCCGAAGGTCGCGGGTTCAAATCCCGCCCCCGCTATGGACGTACAGCCGGCCGGTCCGCGAGGGCCGCCCGAGTTGTTTCTGTGATGAAGGTTTGTGATATTGGGAGACTGGAAATTGGGGCAGGGTAGCTCAGCTGGTTAGAGCACGGCACTCATAATGCCGGGGTCGCGGGTTCGAGTCCCGCCCCTGCTATAGTCGAGCCAATCACTTACGGGTGGTTGGCTCGATTCGTTCTCAGATGAGGTTATCAGTTAGGCACCCGTTCCATCGATTGTCTGGGCGATCACGACCGGCACTGTGCGCTCTACACGAAAGTTCTGCTCAGAGGCCATCACTCCCATCGGTCGCGCTCGTCGCTGCGAGGGGCCTAGCGGTGTATACGGTCGCTTACACCTCTCGGCTCGTCACGAGCCGGCGGTCGTGTCGGGCCCGTCTTCCAGCTCGAGCGACAGCTGGCCTCGCGACTTCCGAATGCGAACACGGACAGAGCCGCTGAAGCGGGATCGAGGCTGTTCCCGCGTGGGAGCAGGGAACTGCAGATCAACAACTTTATCGCTTCCCGCGTTTCGAATGACCTCATAGCACACTTGGGGCAGTGTTTCGAGCGCTGAATAAGACCGCGCTCGGCGCCCAGATCTCACCCTCAATTGTCGCGATAGCATTTGAGCCTTGGCCATTCGGGGGGAGCTCGTTGATAGACCTCCACATGACCAGTGCACTTACCAGCGCGTCGAAGGCGTCTTCTGAATTGATGCCTTGAATCCGGAAAATTGGGCTCAGGTCGGGAAAATGGGCATGGAGGTAGCGTTCTCGTTCGGTCGGGTCTGATTTCTTCACCGGGCCTGTGAGCAGTCTTGGATAGATCTCCACCACCACGGGCAGGATGGGTTTGTCAAAGGGCCAGATCGCAAAGCCGGCATCTCGCAGCTTCAGCAGGACCGGCATTCCGCGGATTGAGCCAGTTCCTACAGTGCCGGCGCCTCCGATTTGGAATACCGACTTGGATTGGCCGCCGACAAGGCGACCGACTCCCTGTTCAGTGCTCCGGAATTCCTCGCCAGTCTTCGGATTCTTGATTCCTGGTCGTCCCCAGAACGGAGCTTCGCACTCCGCGAGCCACCTTTCTCCGCTCTCGGCAACCAACTGCCAGAGCGCCGAATGATCCCTAGCATCTAGATGTCGGACGAACCACTCGGGGAACGAAAAGGCGAAGTCGAGACCTATGACGGTGTCGGGGTGATCATGCACAATGCGGATGAGCTCATCCGCGACCTGATTTCGCGTGCGCCCATTCTCGAGCCGAATGACTTGTCCATCGCAGACTTCGGCAAGCCAGGTGGTTTTGGCGCCCCCACGTGCTTCGCCTGACCAGTCGACTGCAACGACACGGCTCGGCTTGGCGCCACCATCAGTCGCTGGTCGTTCCGCCTGCCCGCGAGATGCCCGTGCCGGATAGTTGTTTTCATTGATCGTAATCTTCCGATCAATAGCGGTCAGCAGATCAATTCCGGCGCGGTCGCAGAACAAGATCAGGGCAATTGCAACATCGGCGACTTCGTTCTCGATCTTGGGACGGTGCTCGGCGGAATTGACATGATGGTCCGCATTGAGTCCATCCACCCAACGAAGTTCCGAAAGCAGCTCACCCGCTTCGCTCGCAATCGCCATCGCAAGGTTCTTGGGATCGTGGAACTTCTTCCACTCCCGAGCGGCGACGAATGAGCGGAGGCGCTCAATCACCGCCTGCAGCCTGGCGTCCGCTTGTCCGATCGTCATTTCAGAAAGATCGTGTCTGCATGCCACTCAAGTGTCTTCTGAGACGGCCAGCATGACCGGTCTTTGGGGAGTTCAATGCGCCTTCCCGAGAGATTGTAGTAGACCTTTCCATTGCTCCAATCCGAGTTGAGCCGCTTGCTCACCTCGAACGTGTAGTTGGGGGTGACGGTGACGTACCCTCGATCGAACAGTGTGTGAATGTCGGAACGAAGCAGTATTCCGTTGCTCACCTCGTGCTCGCCACCGGAGGTAACGGGTCTGATATGGGCGGCTTCGAGGACGGGGAGGGTGTGTTCACGACTAACCGCGCACTGGCGCTCGTAGCTGTCGGTCACCATGACGCGGAAAGCGCCCTGTCCGAGGCGGCGGCGCATCAATATGGGATCGGAGAACATTCTCCCGACAATCCCTTCGGCCACGTTGCGCTGAATGGAAACGGCCCCACGGTTCGCCAAGGCAGTTTCAATGGCCAACCCGAGCTCCCTACCAGTCCCAACATCGAGGTCGTACGCCTTTCCGCTAACGATGTTCAGGGCGAAATCCGACGGAATTGAAATCCAGGACTCGCGGCGCAGGAAGAACGTCTGCTCGAGCACAATGTTGCCGATGGTCTTGTCTTCACCAGATCGGGGGACGTCGCTGCTGTATTTGGCAATTCGGCGCCGCATTTCCTGAAGAGATCCAACGCCGTTCATCGGGCCGAATGCGTCCCAGGCGATGGATACAGGGAGCGATGGCTGAGAAACTCATACCAATCTGAATCGGTGACGCCGACAAATGCCTTTCTCATCACGCGAAGATACCCGCAGAACAAGTGCAATTTAAGGACGGTAACCCAAGTTCAGCTCCGGACTCACTCCGGACGAGTTTGCGCTCTACATATCGGAGCTGGCACGGGTGTGCCACTGGCATGAGTTCAGGCTGACGGGATGGACGTCTACTAGCCCGCCATCGCATGACGAATCGCTACCGATCCGCGCCTTGCCGGTTATCCGGAGGAGATCCGAGGATGTATGGTCGCGCTCTCTCGCCCCCGTGCGAATCGCAGCCTGAAATCTCATGCGCGGGGGCCCTGGGCGAGGCAGTTTGCGCTCGCCGTTGTCAGCGCCCCCACCCAGATTGGCTGGATGCACTCCCGTAACGGCGCCCTTCAGCTCTCCGCCACCGACCTCTCCAACTTCCTCGGCTGTAAGCACCGTACCGCGCTCGACATGGCGGTCGCCGCCGGCGGGCGCAAGAAGCCGGCGAAATCTGACGATCCGCTTCTCCATTTGCTGTTCGATCGCGGCCTCGATCACGAGAAGCAATACGTGGACTGGCTGAAGGCAGGCCCTCTTCGGGTCGATGATCTCAGCCATGTCGACTCGCTCACCCATCCCGACGAGCTCATCGCGGCAACGCTCGACGCGATGAAGGAGGGCGCTGATGTGATCGTGCAGGGCGCGCTGCGCGACGCGCAATGGTTCGGCAAGCCCGACATCCTGTTTCGCGTCGAGACCGCGAGCGCACTCGGGCCCTGGAGCTACGAGGTCTACGACACCAAGCTGTCGCGGAAGACCAAGGCAGGCACCATCCTCCAG
>JBKJMP010000286.1:0-4417 GCA_046596395.1 Gemmatimonadaceae bacterium | reverse complement strand
GGCCGGGCAACGTCCGCGAGCTCGAGCATCGCGTGGAGCGCGACGCCTACCCGACGACGGCAGAACGCCCGTCGATCACCACGCCGTCATTTGATACTGGCGCGCTCGGCATTCCAGCGGACGCCACGTGGACGATCGATCAGGTGGAGCGCCGGTACATTCTTCACGTCCTCGAGTTGGAGGACGGAAACCAGAGCCGAGCCGCGGAGCGGCTCGGCATCGATCGGCGGACGCTATACCGAAAGCTGAAGGAGTACCGGCGCGAGGGGGGAGTGGCCCTGCGACGGGCGGTGTAGGCTAGCCGCGAATGAGGCGCACCGATCCGGCCCACGTCCGCCGTAATCTCGGTGACGTCGAGGTCGCGCGCGCGCGCCGCCGCGACATCCACCGAGAGTTGGCCATCCATGTTGTCGATCACCGTCTCGCCGATTCCATGACGCAGGTGCAGAATCCTTCCCTTCGGCACGATGACGCGAAGGTCCGCATGCGCCTCGAGCCCATCCCCACGGACTGGCGGGAGATGTCGAGGTCCAACCCCATCGCCCGCGGAAACGTGACTGGAGCGGCGACCGCAGGGACGCGGCGCGACTGCTTCGCGTTGACGTCCGAGCCGAGTTATTCCGCGCGCGCATTGGCCGGGTCCTCGAGATCGCTGCGCTGGATGTGCGCCTCGATCACGGAGATGTCGCGCCTCAACTGATGCGTCCCGGTGCGCTTGGTGAGCGACACGAGCGCGCCGCGCAAGCTCGAGTCGAGGACGCTGTAGCTCATCGCCACGCGCACGCAGGTCCGTCCGTCCTCGTTCGAGAAGCGCAGAAGTCCCGTGGTCTCGACCGGTGATCCGGGAATACTACGCCAGCCGATCACCGAGTTGGTCACGAACTTCGTCGTGACGGCATCCCACTCGACTTCGCTCCCGCCGGGTGCCGACGCGCGCCAGTGCGACCGCCCGTCGCCGTTGTCTCGCACCTCGCGCAGGCTCCGGATGAACCGCGGGAAATTCTCGAAGTCGGCGCAGAACGCGAACACGAGCTCCACAGGGCGATTCACGGTGAATGAGAAGCGGACATCGGCTGCACGACGGCGGGTTCCCGCCTGCCTGAGCGCCCGCGCGATTGGCTCGCGCACCGCGAGGCCCACGATCGCCAGTCCCGCGAGCACTGCCACCGGTGCCGCGCGTCGCGAACGGGCGCCGAGGATCACGCCACTTCCCACGGCGGTCAGCAGGAGGGCGGCGGATGTGGCGGACAGGGAGTCGGTCGTAGGGCGAGCGGTCATGCGATTACTCCATGCGAGGACTTGGCCGTTCGTTCGGCGCGAGGTGTCTTCATAGTAGCGCGGCTGCCCGACGCGCACGCTCGAGTGCGTCATCCACGTTGTCGCCGCTCGCCGCAAGGTGACCCATCTTCCTGCCGGCGCGTGCGCCACCCTTGCCGTAGAGAAACAGCCGAGTTCCCTCCACCTCGAGGGCGCGTGCGAAATCAGGAGTTCGTCCCTCGGCCCAGAGGTCGCCGAACAGGTTGACGATCGCCGCGGGGCGTGCCGGTTCGACCCTCCCGAGCGGCAGGTCGCACGCCGCCCGAACGAGCTGTTCGAACTGGCTCGTGTCGCACGCCAGTTCCGACGCGTGATAGGAATTGTGTGGCCGCGGCGCGAGTTCGTTGACGAGCAGGCGCCCGTCGGCGAGCAGGAACATCTCGACGGCGAGGATGCCCTCGAGGGCCAGCGCATTCGCGATGTCGAGCGCGATTTGCCTGGCCTCGCGGGCGACGTCTGGCGGCAACGCGCCTGGAAGGACGCTCCATGCAAGCACCTGCCGTTCGTGGTGGTTCACCGCGGGGGGGTACACCACCGTCTCGCCCGATGGGCTACGTGCCACGAGCACACTCAGCTCCAGTGCGAGCTGCAGCCCCTGTTCGGCAACCAGGCGCCGATTGCCGAGCGCACGAAACGCCTCTGTCGCGTCGTCACCGACGCCGATCCGAAGCTGGCTGCGCCCGTCGTATCCTCCCTGACACGCCTTCACGAACAGGGCGGGCCCAAGCGAACGCGCCGCATCCGCCAGCCCGTCGGCGCTGTCCACGATGGCGTACGGACCCACTGGCTGGCCGCGGGCGGTGAGCCACTCCTTCTGTCGCGCGCGGTCCTGCACCATGTGCAGCACGTGAGCACCGGGGCGCAGGGGCACGAGCGCGCCCGCTGCCTCGAGAGCCGCCGGACCGATCTGCTCGATCTCGATCGTGATGACGTCGCACTGCCTCGCGAGCTCCGCCGCGCCCTCGGCGTCGTCGAACTTCGCTGCGATCACGCGATCGGCAACCGCGCGCGCCGCACAGTCCGGATTTGGATCCAACACCTGGACGCCATAGCCCATCGAGCGTGCGGCGAGGGCCACCATCCGACCGAGCTGCCCTCCGCCGAGGATGCCGATCGTAGCGGGCGGAACGATCGGCGCCCGCATCACGCGTGAGGCGCGGCGATGAGGGTGTCGGCGAGCCCGTCTGCCGTCCGCTTGTCGCGCCACGCGCGGAGGCGCTCACGAATCGCGGGATCACTCAGGGCGAGGATCGATGCAGCGAGCAGGGCAGCATTCGCGGCGCCCGGCTCCCCGATCGCGAGCGTCCCGACAGGCACGCCCCGGGGCATCTGCACGATGGAGAGGAGGGCATCGACACCATTGAGCTGGGTTGCCGGCATCGGCACGCCCAGCACGGGAAGGATGGTGCACGCGGCAACCATTCCCGGGAGGTGCGCGGCACCGCCCGCCGCGGCGACGATGACCTTGAGGCCGCGCTCCTCGGCAGACGTCGCATACTCGAACATCCACTTGGGCGTGCGGTGCGCTGACACGACATTCGCCTCGTGTGGTATCGCGAGCTCGGCCAGGACATCGAGTGCAGCCGACATCACGCGCAAGTCGCTGCGGCTACCCATGATCACGCCGACGAGTGGTGCGCTCGCCGAGATCTCGACGTGGTGATGCGAGGGGGAAGCCATTGGCAAGCTGACGAGGAGTCTGGTGGCGCGCACAAGAAAGATAGCGATCGTGCCGAGACTAATGTCAACGACACGAAATCGCATCGCCGCATGTCGCTTGCGTCACCGCGCGCGAGCAACATACTGTTCTCGGGCGAAGAAGCCCCTCCCGCTCGACCTCCCGCGCCTCGCCCCTTCGCATGTTCCGACTCCCGCGCCGCAGGCGCCTCGCCGTTGCCGTACTCTCCGTCGTTCCCGTACTAGCGACCCTGCTCGGTTGCTCCGACCGCGCAGCGCCCGGCGACGAAATGGGCATCGGCGTGGCACTCGACCCGAAGCGCGCAGGAATGCAGTCGATCTACAACGGTGTCGAGCTCGCGGTGGAGCAGCTCAACGCGCAGCGCGGCAGTCGTCCGACGATCGTGATGGTCCGGGGCGACTCGGGCGTGAGCGACCCGATCCGCATCGCGGATACGCTGCGCAACAACCCGACGGTCATCGGGGTGGTGGGTCATCCGGAAAGCGGCACTACGCTCGACGCCATCGGACAGTACGCCGACGTCCTGAATGGGGGACGCAATGCCGTGGTGGCGGTGTCGCCGACGGGAACGAGCCCGGCGCTGTCCGGCGCGAGCCCATGGCTCTTTCGCGTCTGCCCGAGCGACGTGCAAACCGCGCGCACGATGGCGGAGTTCGTCCTCGACTCGCTCGGCGCAAAGCGCGCGAGCGTGATCTACCGCAACGACGCGTATGGCCGGGACTGGAGCAAGGCGTTCACCGAGGCGTATGAGGCTGGAACCGGCGATGTCGTGCAGCGCGATCCGTACCTGTCTGGCGTCACGTTGTGGGATGCATATGCGGCGTACCTGAAGAAGCTCAATCCGGACGTCCTGCTCTTTCCGGGTAGCACTGAGGACGCCGTCGCCGCGCTCCGTGCAATGCGCGCGGTCGGCGTGAACATACCGCTGATCGGTGGCGACGCGACGGCAGGGCTGGAGGCCCACGCCGCCGAGTTTCCAAATGCGCGCTACGCGGCGTTCTTCCTCGCGCGTCGCGCGACGTCGCCCGAGGCGAGGGCATTCATCGAAGCATACCGCAAGGCGTACAACGAGGATCCCGACCAGCGAGCGGCCCTCGCCTACGATGCGGCCATGCTCATCGGCCGTGCCGCGATCGAGGTTGGCCCTGATCGCGTCAAGATCCGAGACTACATCGCGGCCATCGGCACCATTCGGCCCGTGATGATGGGCGCGGCCGGACCGATCAAGTTCGACGAGCGGCACGATGCGGTGGAAAAACCGGTGGTGGTCGCTCAGGTGGGCAAGTGAGGCTCACGACGATCCGCGGGCGCCTCCGCGCCGGCTTCGGTGTGACGCTCGCCCTCATCCTCGGCGCCGGTGTGCTGGCCGCCTATGGCCTCTGGTCCGCGGGGACGCGCAAC
>JBKJMP010000269.1:0-5610 GCA_046596395.1 Gemmatimonadaceae bacterium | reverse complement strand
CAGCCGGGGTGGCCGCTGCGGGTGCAGGGAGCGTGACGACCGCTCCACCAGCGGCGCGCAACGGATACAGCAGGGGTCGCTTGAGCGACGCCGCGTACATGTATGAGGTGAATGGCTTACCCCCCACCAACACATCGATTCTGCGCTCCGCATCCCGCCGGACGACTTCCACGTAGTCTGCCGTTGGGGTTGCCTGCGCCCGTGACTCGACGGACGTTGCTGCGGCGAGGGCGATCGCGGCCATCCGCCAACGCGACTGAGTGCTCATTATAAAAGTGTCCTATAAGTGGTCATTGAACGCTCTTGTTGGCTGCCGGCACCGTCATCGACCCGGCCTAACGCGACGGTAGTCCGCAAATTTCCTTCCCGCAGGCCTATCGCCGCGCTCGCTGCCTCCTGACGTGATGACGAGCGTTCGGATGCGTACCCTCGCGATCGCCAGCGCGACGATGATCGTCGGACTCAGGTTGGAGTAACCTCGAGCGTTCGCTCGGGCAGGAGCAGGCGGTCGACCTCGCTCATCGCCTCGCCGAGGTGTCCGAGCTCGCTGGTAAGCGCCCGCACGCGACCGGTCAGCTCGGGGTCCGCCGCGGCGCCGCGCGTCAGGCGGCCGTCGAGCTCCAGCAGGTGCATGTACAGCGAGACGAGCTGGTCGCGAAGACGGTCGCGCCGCGCCTCCTTCTCCTGTCGCCGTCGCTCGAGCCGCTGCAGCACGGCGTGCTGCCCTTCCAGCAGATGACGAAGCTCGGCGTCCTCCTCGCTGGACGTCAGAGCCGCGAGCCGGCGGTCGAGCTTTTCGCTTTCCAGGGGATCGAGGTCCTGATGCAGGCGTGCGATCTCGCCTTCGAGCCCCTCGATCGCCCTGCGCACGGATTCGGCCGCACGCGCACTCTCGTCGTCCGGCAGAAACCCAGAGCGCACCAGACGTGACGCGAGCGACCGGATCGAACGCATGAGATCCTCCGGGGACTGGGGTGCGCGCATCGTTGCGGTCTCCATCTCAACCCCGAGGAGACGCGCGAACTTTGGCTTGACCCACCCCGCATCGTCGGCCAGGTGCGGCGTGCCGAGCAACTTGGTCAGCTCGCGCGCGGTGAGTCCCAGCTTCGTTTTCGCGCGGAGGAACTCATAGCCAACCCAAGCAACGGGCAGCAGGCCACGCACCACTGCCTGCAACGCGAGGCCATTTCCGTCGCGCATCACCGAGAAGAACCAATCGCCATACGCGCCGCCGCCGGTTGTCGCCACGACCAGAAACAGCGAGATGTCGAGTATCAGAAACGCGGCGACGCCGTCGATGATGTTGCGCAACCGGCGAAGGGGTTTAGGCAGACGGTCCCAGATGTCATCGGATCGACGCAGCGCGCGCGGCCACCAGTGCACCCACGATTTCGGCGGATGCAGCATCGCTCGCAGTGTATCGCGCCATCCGAACTTTCGTATGGTCGGAATGGCCCACGCGAGGCCGAGCGCAGGCAGGAACGCCAGGTTCCCGGCGAGCAAGGCCCATACTTCCCATCCCATACCGAACTCAGACATCCACGTGGGATCCCAGAGGGCGGACAGGTAGAAGATCACACCAATCGCGCCGTCAGCGGCGAGGAATTTGGTGCCGAGCATTTCCACTCGCTCCAGTCCTTCGGGAAGGTCGCTTCCCTCGCGAGCGAGCGTCTGCAGCTCGTCGCGCAGATCTTCCGCCCGCGCCCAGCGCGCCTTCGGATCCTTCTCGATGGCGCACATGATCACCTCGGCGAGCTTCCGCTCGGTGGCGGGAACCGCGAGGGTGAGGTCCGCAGCCTTCGCGGTGGCGTGTTGTACCATGAGCTGTTGCGCGCCGCCGGAGAAGGGCAACCGGCCGAGCAGCATGCGATATCCGACCACACCGAGTGAGTAGATGTCCGCGCGGCCATCCACGTCGCTCGCGCCGATCGCCTGCTCCGGCGACATGTAGCTTGGCGTGCCGACGGCCACGCCGGCCTGCGTAACGGTCGTTCCCGTGGCGTCTGCCAGCCGCGCGATGCCGAAATCGGCGAGCATCGCGCGCCCCGACTTTGCGTCGAGCAGGATGTTCTCGGGCTTGACGTCGCGATGGACGACGCCTTCCCGGTGCGCGAACGAAAGTGCGTCGGAGATTTCGCTCAGAATGCGGATGGCAGCGGCACGGGGAAGGCGCCCGTCGCGGTCGAGTCGCGCGGCCAGCGATTCGCCTTCGACGTAACCCATCGCGAAGTAGAGGGCGTCGGTCGTCTCGCCGAATGCAAAGAGCGGCACGATGTTCGGATGGAGCAGTCGCGCGGCGATTCGTGCTTCCCGTCGAAACCGCTCGCGCATGCCCGACGTGGTGACACCCTCACCGTCGAGGACCTTGATCGCGACGAGGCGCTCGAGCGATCGCTCGCGCGCCAGCCATACGGAGCCCATCCCGCCCTGTCCGAGCAGGCGAACGATGTCGAACTGGCGGCTCAGCTCAGCGGCAAGCTGCGGGGTAAGACGGTCCGGAGTCACGGGAACCTCCTGTCGCGGTAATACGACCGAACATCACTTCCTTCTCCATCGGCCCTTCCTGTTCGCTTCATTGGCTAGTGCCCCTGAATGCGAGCGGTCAAGCCAAACGCTTCATTCCACGCGCACCGGGACGCGAACAAATAGCCGTCCCGCGGTCACCGGACGCACCTCGATCCGCAACTCGCCGCGCGCGAGCGGCTGGAACTCGAAGTCGTACGTCTCCCCGATGCTCACCAGCTGCTGCGCCGGACGAAGTGTGCGGACCCGCTCAGGCAGTTCCGCGCCGTCTTTTGCCAATGGACGCCACTGGACGAGCATCGTGTCGCGCAGGTTCATCAGTGAGCTGTCGGGGCGCGCCGTCAGGTAGACAGTGGTGTTCGGGCTTGTGACGGCGAGGCCGACGAACCTGAAGCGGTACCGGCGACCGGCACGAAGCACGATCGTATCAGGGTTGACCGCCCCGTTGATCTCCATTGGGGAAGTCCCGGTCGATCCGCGCGCCGACTTGATGAAGACGAGATGCTCGTTAGTCGCGTCCACCGCAGGTCCGTCACGGACGACCAGAGCGCCTGCGAGCCCTGCGCGATGGTGGCGAGGCTCATCGACGTGCGAGTGATAGATAAATGTCCCACTGCGTGGTGGAGTCATTTGGGCCGTGAACGAATCGCTCGGGGCGATCATTGGTGCCACGCGACCGGCGGAGCCGGCGAACCCTGCCACGCCGTCGAAGTAGCTCTCGAGCTCGATCCCATGCCAGTGCACCGAGAGTGGTTCACCCAGTTGGTTGACCACCGTGATCACCACCGGCTCCGCGCGGGAGAGCTCGATGGTTGGACTGAAGCCCGTGCGCGCGTCGCGTCTCCGTCCGCGCTCTTCAAGGACGAACCGCATCGAGGGCAGCGAGTCTGGAAACCCCGAATCGCGCACCGCGATCAGCCGCAGCCGTCGCCTCGCGCTCACCGGGCGGGCCGCGGTCTGTCCGCGGCGGGGGCTGACGTGGATGCCCATCACCAACCCACCCATCGCCTGCAGCGCGTGATTCTCATGACCCCGTCGTTCGCCCGCAGTCGTCGACGTGCCGAGCGGGCGGTGTGGCCCGGCGTGGGGCTGGTAGTGACAGTGGACAGCCAGTTCCCCGCGCGCTCCGGCGTCCACGACAGGGTCATCGTGGTGAACGGCAGCATGTGCTCCGTCACCGCCATGCGGCCTCCGCTCGCCTTGCTGGCCGGGAGTGCTTGCGGCCCATCGAACGCATCCACGCGGAAGTAGAACCCGTGGAGATGCATGGGATGCACTTCGGGCGACGCATTGATCACCCGCCAGACCAGCGTGTCGCCCACGGTCGCGTCGAGGCGCTCCGTGTGCGGCCACGACCGTCCGTTGATTGCCAGAATTCCCCGCCGTGTGTCCGGAAGGCCGGCCGATGTCACCGAATCGACGGAGCTCAGGAGCACGAAGATCCTATCCTTCGGGCGAGGGACGTTCGCCGAATCGACGACGATCGCACCGGCGAGGAAGCCTCGCATGCGGAGCACGCGGTCGAGCGGCGTGCGGGCGTTCGCGTGATACAGATAGTTGCCTGGCCGGGCGGCGCGTATGCAAAGCTCGCGTACTTCCCCCGGGGCAAGCACGAGCGAGTCGAGCGCTCCACCTTTGGTCGAATCCGTGATGCGGGCCGGCATGTAGAGCGTGATGGTATCACGATCCAGCGAGTTTCGAACGGAGGCGCGAATCTCGGTGCCGGCGGGAACGCGCAGCAGCGGGCCCGGAGCGGTCGGTTGCTTACCTGATTCCGCGAAGACTTCGATCGGCATTCCGGGAAGCGAGTCGCCATCCGGGTACCACGTTGCGTGGGTGGCCTCGAGCGAGATGGTGAGCACGCCTTCGCGGAGCGTGCCGGCCGGCGTGCGGTTGTCGTTCGGCGCCGCGACCGGGAGCGCCCGTCGAGCCGAGGCGGCGCCGCCAACGAGGAGCAACGTCAGCGGAATGAGCGGAACATGTGCGAGTCGCATGATAGCTCCCGATGGTGGACTGGAGCGCCGAGCCGCCTGCTGATGAGCCGCCGCAAAACTATCCCCCAACAAGCAAGCTCGCCAACCTGGAGCTCAGCGCTTTGATGCGGAGGACTCGAGCGACGCGCGATTGAAACCAGCTCGTTGCATGGCGCCGTAGGGGCGACAAAGAGGCGATGACGGAAGCAGACGACCCGCATCTGCCGATTCGACGCCCCGCGATGATGAGGGTAGCACCATGCTGAGTCGCCATCCATGGAGAGTGCGCGCGGCGTATTTCGCCGTCTTCGCCATCGTGCTCGGCGCATCGATCTGGGTTCCGCGCACGCCTGTCCTCGCCATCTGGCTGCTCGCCGCGGTCACGCTCGGCACTGTCATCGCGCTGCTGCCGGACCCGGGTGGCGTGCCCGGCCAGCGCATCCTCACCCTCCTCGAGACGTACGCCGCAGTCGTCTTCTTCAGCCTGCTCGGCATCTTCCTCCTCGCCCGCAGCAGGACGGAAGCGGTGCAGGTCGAGTATCGCGGCGTCCGCATGTCGAACGCGAGCCACGCGACGGTCGGCGTCGGCGATGATTCGCTCGACATCTCGCTCGAGAGCCCCGCGAGCGGCACCGTCACGCAGCCGTGGAGCGTGCGCTTCGAGAAGCGCGACACCGGATGGATCGCGCTGCCGACTCGCGCGCCGGAAGAGATGCTGATGTCGATGCGCGCACCGAATGGTGCGGTGCGCTGGCTCGCGGGAAAGCTGGGCGTCACGTTCTGGCAGCCGGTGAGCGGAACGCTCGTTCGCCCGGGCGGCCCCGCGCAGCGCATCGTGGTTCCCCCGATGCTCCGGCAAGATCGCGGGCTCGACACCATGCAGCTCAATCTCGCCGAGCGAGGGTCAGCGCTGGTCGCGACGGTGGGCGCACTATCGTGGATCGTGACGCAGCACGACGCCTCCAACTCGTTCCGCGATCGCGAAGGGCTGCGGCGCGGACGCTACCTCAGCGAACTTCGCCCCACCACCGCCGGCGATGCGTGGCCCGTCGCGGATCTGGTGCGCATTCGACGTCTGCGTCCCGGCGAGCGCGTCGGTGAAGCTCCGACGGCT
>JBKJMP010000408.1:0-5109 GCA_046596395.1 Gemmatimonadaceae bacterium | reverse complement strand
GAGGAACAGGAGCTGCGCGCAACGGGCGTTCCGTACATGGAAATCGCGCGCCGCGGCGGCGGCATCCACGCCTCGGTGCGCGACCTGCGCACGCGGAGCGCCGACGAGCTCTTCACGCTCGCCGAGCCACGCTTGCGCGCGCTCGCCGCGCACGGCGTCACGACTGTCGAAGTGAAGTCGGGGTACGGCCTCTCGCTCGACGACGAGATCAAGACGCTTCGCGTCGTGCGTCGACTCGCCGAGGCGTTGCCGATGCGCATCGTGCCAACGTGGCTCGGCGCGCACGAGATCCCCCTCGACTTCCGCGACCGTCCTCACGGACGCCGCGAGTACATCGACCTGCTCGTGCACGAGATGCTGCCGGTCGTCGCACGCGAGAAGCTCGCACACTTTGCCGACATCTTCTGTGAGCCCGGAGTATTCACCGTCGCCGAGTCCCGCGAGATTCTCGGCGCCGCGCGCGAGGCCGGACTCGGCATCAAGCTGCACGCCGATGAGCTGGCGGATGGCGGCGGAGCGGCACTGGCGGGCGAGCTGCGCGCGGTGTCCGCGGATCACCTCGGCGCGGTGAGCGATCACGGCATCGCCGCGCTCGCATCCGGCCCCACCGTTGCGACGCTCCTCCCGGGCACGATGCTCTTCCTCGGGAAGACCGCACAGGCTCCTGCACGCCGCCTCATCGATGCGGGCGTGCCGGTGGCGCTCGCGACGGACTTCAATCCGGGCACGTCGCCGACGACCAATTTCCCGCTCGTCCTCACACTTGGCGTGAGCCAACTGCGTCTGTCCGTAGCCGAAGTGATGGTTGCGGGCACGGTGAATGGGGCTGCGGCCCTGGACATCGCGGATCGGGTTGGCCAGATCGCACCCGGCTACTCCGCCGACCTCGTGTTGTGGGGCTTTGCCGACGTCCGCGAAATCCCATACTGGTACGGCGCGGGGCAGTGTCGCGCGTCGTGGGTGCGTGGCAAACCTTGTCACGTCCATGACTTAGGACTAACTTTTCGTTCCTGATCCCCCTCGGTTTCGAGGCTGGGACGCCCCTCGCGGAGCCCGCCCGTCGCTAATGGCAGATGTCGCAAAGCTGAAGAAAAAGGCCGCCGAGTTCGAGCTCAAGAAGCAGTTCGACAAGGCGTTGGCGGTGTACGTCGAGATCCTCGACGGCTTCAGTGCGTCCGATGAGGAAGTCGATGTTTCCCTGTTCAACCGGGTCGGCGACCTCTACCTGAAGCAGGGGAGCGTCGGCGATGCGGTGGACTACTACGAGCAGGCGGTCGATCGCTACGCGGAAGGCGGCTTTCACAACAACGCCATTGCGCTCTGCAACAAGATCCTCCGCAACTCGCCCGGCCGCGCCAGCGTCTACTACAAGCTCGGAAAGATCAGCGCGCAGAAGGGCTTCAAGGGCGACGCGAAGAAGAATTTCCTGGAGTACGCCGACCGGATGCAATCGTCGGGCAAGATCGACGAGGCATTCCGCGCGCTGAAGGAGTTCGCGGATCTGTGTCCGGATCAGGACGACATCCGCCTCATGCTCGCCGACCAGCTGTCCAAGAAGGGTCGCGGCACGGAAGCGATCGAGCAGCTACAGCTTCTCTACGTTCGCTACTCGCACGAGGGGCGGACGGCTGAGGCGCGTGCGACGATCGAGCGCATGAAGGCGATCGATCCCACCTCCGAGCCCCGCGAGCTCGGAGATGCGCCGAGTCGCTCCGCGGCCGATCTCGTGTTCCTGGATCTCGACGACGGCACGCCAGCCAGGCGGCACTCGGCCAAGGCGAAGCGCGCGACATCGGGACTGGAGCTCCTCGCGACGGGACATCCCGAAGAGGACGAGCGGCCCGCGACCATCTCGAGCTCGATCGCAACGTCGCCCGCTCCGACGGAAGCCATCCTCGAAACGAGCCTGCTCGAGCCCGCTGTGCTCGACGGCGTCACGCGCGCCGCTGAATTCGAGCAGTCCGGTGATCCAATGGGTGGAGGCAGCCTGCTCGATGGCCTCCAGACCACGTCGTTCGAGGAGTCGGCGTCGATCGAGGCTCCTGCGGAGCTGCTCGATTTCGAGCCGACCAGCTTTGGCGGAACGGCCATCCCCGAGGCCGACGTCCAGCAGTCGCCGCCGGTTGACGTGCTCCTCGATTTCGATTTGCCGGACACTCCGGCGACGCCGGAACGTGTGTCCGATACGTTCCTCGCTGATGCCGAGCTGACCGACGTCGATTTCGGGACGATCGATCTCGACGAGCCTAAGTCCCTCCCCGTGCCATCCCGGCCGTCGCTCTTGGGACTGCCCCTGCTGACGGACGAGGAGGGAGAGGAGCCTGCGGCCAGTGCCGACGACGGCGAGACGATCGGGGGAGATCTTCAGCTCATCATGCCGGATGGCACGCCGGCCCGTGGCGTGACCGCGCAGTCCTCGCCCACGGACGACCTCCCGCTGATGGACCTCAGCCTGCCCATGGCCGGCGAGGCCGAGGCGGGGATCGTCGACTTCTCCGATGAGGTCGGAGCGCCCGAGGAATCGTTTGCGACGAATGCGATTCGGTACGAGGAAGTCGAAAAAGCGGACGACGTCGCAGAAGCGGACGAAATCGAGTTCGCGGACGACACCGAAGTGACCGATGATCCCGACGTCGATGCACAGGACGAGGAGGACGCATACCCGACGCACGTCCCGACTCGCCGTCAGTCCACGGTGATTGCCGAGCAGGACGTGGATCTCCTGCAGGCGCTGTCCGAATCCGATCCCGAGGACAACCTGCTGCGCCGCCGCCTCGCGGAGGCGATGCTCGAGTCCGGCGACCGTGAGGGTGGACTGCGGGAGTTGGAAGCGGCGATGGTCGGCTTCGAACGGGCCGACGATCTGGTGGCCGCGGCCAAGATCGCCGACGAGATCGTGCTGTTGAACCCCGCATCGGTGCGCCATCATCAGAAGCGGGTGGAGTACGCGTTCCGCACCAACGAACGGGGCCGGCTGATCGAGGCATACGTCGAGCTCGCCGACGCGCTGTTCCGTGCGGGGCAGGTCGAGAAGTCACGCGCGATCTATCAGCGCGTGATCGACCTGTCGCCCGATGATCCACGCGCGCAGGCCGCCCTCGAGAGCTTCCCGGCGGACGAGCCGGAGCCGGCGCCGGCGCCGCCGGCCGCCAAGGGGCGCCAGACCGTTGCGACCACCGCTCCTCGGGTGAGCACGACCGTCCCGGCACCGGACAAGCCGCTCTCCCCTGTGCCATCGGCCTCGGGCGACGACGAGTACATCAACCTCGGGGACTGGCTCCGCGACGATGAGGCGCCGAAGGACACGCGCATGATCGTGGACGAGAAGGAGCCCACGGGCGACGAGGAAGCCGACTTTCAGGACATGCTCCGCAAGTTCAAGCAGGGCATTTCCGAAAACGTCGAGGCCGAGGACTACCAGAGCCACTACGACCTCGGTGTCGCGTACAAGGAGATGGGGCTGATCGACGAAGCCATCTCGGAGTTCCAGACGGCCCTGCGTGCGCCAGCCAATCGCGTACCCACGTACGAGGCGCTCGGTCTCTGCTTCATCGAGAAGGCGCAGTACCCCATGGCGGCCACGATTCTCTCGCGCGGCCTGCACGAACCCGGAATCAGCGAGAACCAGCTGGTCGGCGTGCTCTACCTCCTCGGGCGCTGCGCCGAAGAGCGCGGGCAGCGCAGTGCGGCCATCGAGTACTACCAGCGCGTGTTCGTGGTGGACATCCAGTTCCAGGATGTCGGCGAACGGTTGGCCGCGGTCGAAGGCGCAGCGTCGTGACCGGCGCCGTCGCGCGTGCGCGTACGCCCGCGACCGCCGCGCTGCGGGAGATCCAGGCGCCGGTTCGGGAACGGCTGGAAGAAGTCGTCGTCGAGATGCGCCGCGTAGTGTCCGCGAACCTGCCGCTGATCGAGCAGGTGAGCGGCCACCTGCTGCAGATTCGGGGCAAGATGTTCCGCCCCACGCTCGCCCTCCTTGCCAGTGAATCAGGGGAATCGCCGGAGCCGCGGGTCGTCACGCTGGCGGCCGTGCTCGAGCTGATGCATCTCGCGTCGCTGGTGCACGACGACTCGGTGGACCATTCGGCCCTGCGCCGCGGCCTGCCCACCGTCAATTCGCTCTTCAGTCATCAGGTGAGCGTGATCATGGGCGACTTCCTGTACTCGCGTGCGCTCGAGGCACTCGTCGCGCTTGGGGATATCGACCTGCTGCGTGTCCTGACGAGCGTGTCCACGCAACTCACCATCGGGGAGATGCGCCAGTTGGCGGCCGTGGATGCACTCGCCTTCACCGAACAGGATTACGAGTTGCTCATCCAGGCGAAGACCGCGTCGTTGCTGAGCGCCGCCTGCGAAACCGGTGCGATGTGTGGCGCCACAGCTCACCGGGAGAGGCTCCGCTACTACGGGGAGCGCCTGGGGATGGCCTTCCAGGTGGCCGACGACATCCTCGACTACACGGAGACGGCATCGGTGACGGGCAAGCCTTCGGGCCTCGACCTGCGCGAGCACAAGGTGACGTTGCCGCTGATCATCGCCTTGCCGCGCCTCGGCCGCCCCGGACGGACGGCCATCGACGCGCTCTTCGCGACGGAGACCCCCTCCGACGATCAATTGGCCGAGGCGATTTCGCTCGTGGCGGGAACTGGTGGGATCGAGGATGCACGCCGCCGCGGCGAGGAGTTCGCCCGTGAGGCGGAGGACGCGCTCGACTCGCTGCCCGACACGCCAGCGCGCGCAGCGCTCGCCGACGCTATCGTATACGTCATGGATCGTCGCTCCTGATGGCTCCTCGCGGATCGTCCAGGCAGCGTCCGGTGTTCCACGCCGTGACCCTCGCCATCGGCTTCGTCGTTGGCGGGGCGATGACGCAGGTCGCCCGGACCTTTCTTCCGGCCGGCGCCGTGAAGGAATTCTTCACGACCGGCGTGCAGCCGTCGCTCGGACCGCTGGAGCTCGACCTCATCATCCTGAAATTCGCGCTCGGCCCGGTCGCGCTCGATGTCAGTGTTCTGAGCCTGCTCGGCGTGTTGATTGCGTATCTCATCGCCAGATCGCTCTTCTAAGGAGACTTCCTATGTTCGGCAACGTGGGTTTCACCGAGCTGAT
>JBKJMP010000062.1:0-4385 GCA_046596395.1 Gemmatimonadaceae bacterium | reverse complement strand
ACGTGGGTCGCTCGCATGGCGGGGCTTCCCCTCGTCACCACCCTGCACGGCACCGACGTCCGCATGGCGCGCAGCATCCAGGCCTCTCGTCCCGCGTTCCGGCACGTGCTCGCCCACTCCGCGGCTGTCACGGCCGTATCGCACTGGCTCGCCGATGAGGCGACGTCGATCGTGAGTACCCGGCCGCCGATCGTGGCGCCGATGCCGGTGGCCACCGAGTTGTTCGACGCGAGTGGCCGCGGAGACCGAACCAGACGCCTGCTCGTCGTCGGGCGCCTGATGCCGCAGAAGGGCATCGACCTTCTGCTCGACGCCCTAGCGCAACTGCCGGCGGATGTCGGGCTGGATGTCGTTGGTGATGGCCCCGATCGCGCAGCGCTCGAAGCGCAGGCCTCCGCGCTGCAGCTAACAGAGCGGGTCGCGTTCCACGGCAGCGTAAGGCAGTTCGAGCTGCCGGCGTACTACCAGCGCGCGATGGCGCTCGTGGTTCCGTCCGCAGAGGAGGGACTCGGGCTCGTCGCGGTGGAGGCGCAGTTGTGCGAGACGCCGGTCGTCGGCTTCGACTCTGGTGGGTTGCCCGATGTGATTCAGCACGAGCGGACCGGCATCCTCGTGCGTGAGCGCTCCGCTGCTGCACTCGCGGGAGCACTACGGCTGCTGATCGAGCGCGATGATCGTGGCGCGACGCTCGGCGCCGCCGGTCGCCTTCACGCACTCGCGAAGTTCGCTCCCGAGTCCGTCGCGAAGCGCTATGCGGACATCTACCGGTCCGTCATTGGACGCACGTCGACGTAGGACGCTCCTTCGCGCGGCCGGCTGGATCCTCGCCGCGTACGTGATCGTACGCGTTGGGCGCGACCTTGCGGAAGGCTTGGCGAAGCTGAGGGACCAGCCGCTCGGGCCCGCTACCAGCTGGATCGCAATTCTTCTGTCCGGCCTGGTGTTTCTCCTCGCTCATGCAGTGCTCGTACAGACGTGGCGAAGCGTGCTGGGCTGCTGGAACGACCGGCTCTCGTTCTGGAGCGCCGCGCGCATCTGGAGCGTGTCCAACCTGGCGCGCTACCTCCCGGGCAAGATCTGGCAGATCGGCGCCATGGGCGCGATGGCGCGCGAGCTCAATGTGTCTCCGCTCGCGGCGTCGGGCTCCGCGCTGCTCGGCACCCTCGTCAACATCGTGGCGGGTTTCGTGGTCGCACTCCTGAGCGGCGGGGCACTGCTTCGCTCGGCATCGCCGGAGTTGGAGGCGCCGATCGTCATGCTGATCGTCGCCGCGACGATCGGCCTCCTCTTCGCGCCGCTCATCATCGCTCGCGTTGCACCGCTCGTCGCTCGTCTGCTCGGGCGTCCGGTCGAGGCAACCCTTCCCATGCGCGCAGTGGTCTATGCACTAGTCGGGAATGTCCTTGCCTGGCTCCTCTACGGTGCCGCGTTTCAACTCTTCGTGGCCGGCGTGCTGGGCGACGCGACAGGAGGGTATCCCAAGTATCTGGCGGCGTATACCACCTCCTACCTCATAGGTTACATTTTCCTCTTCGCGCCGGCCGGCATCGGCTTTCGCGAGGGGGCAATGCTTGATGTATTGCAGCGCGCCGGGCTCGCGTCATACCCCGAGGCTGCGCTGGTGACGTTGACGTCTCGAATCTGGCTGACGCTGCTCGAGGTCATGCCGGCACTACTCTTCTGGGCTCACCATCGGGCGCGCCGCCGCTCGCCGACTACCGACCATTCGGATGTCACGACTTAACGATACCTCCGCGGCGCCCTCGAACCCGGCGCCGCGCTTCGCAATGGGCTGGGCCGCGCTCGTGTACGCGCTGGCTACGCTGGTCCTCGCGTATCCGGTGTTGAGCGGGCAGTTCCTCGTGAACCTTCACAGCGACCAGTATATCGCCGGCTTCGCGTTTCGCGATTTCGCGGCGCAGGCGCTGCGCGCGGGGGAGGCGATTCCGCACTGGAATCCCTACATGTTCGGTGGCTTGCCGTACGCCGCCGCCATGCACGGCGACATCTTCTATCCCACGGCCCTCCTGCGCACGATCATGCGCACGGACCTGGCCATGACGTGGGGATTCATCCTGCACCTGTTCGTCTCGGGCCTGTTCACGTTCGGATTCCTGCGTGCATGGGGCCTGGGCTTCGTACCGTCGCTGATCGGGGGATTGGCGTACATGCTGGGCGGCCCGGTTGCGTCGTACGCATCGCCCGGTCACGATGGCAAGTTGTTCGTCAGCGCACTGCTGCCCCTCGCGCTGTGGTTTCTGATACGCGGTGTTCGAGACGGCCGAGCGTGGGCATGGGGGGCGTTCGCGCTGACAGTGGGCTTGGGACTGCTCAGCCCACATCCGCAGTTGCTCCAGTACCTGCTGCTCGCATCCGGCGCCTTCGCGCTCTTCCTTGCGTTCGCGTCGGGCCCCGCGGGCGTGAAGCTCGAGCGCAGGGTCGCTGTCCAGCGACTGGGCTTCGCGTTCGCGGCCGTACTGCTCGGCATGGCCATGGGGGCTATCCAGTACCTGCCGGTCCGCGAGTACGTCGCGTGGTCTCCACGCGCTGGTGGACACGACTGGGCCACCGCGACGTCGTATTCCTTTCCGCTCCTCGAGCTGATCAACCTCTACCTGCCGCAGTTCAGCGGGATTCTCGACCGGTACTGGGGCCAGAACGGGATCCACCTGCACAGCGAGTACATCGGCGGGTCTGTGTTGCTCCTCGTGTCGCTCGCGTTCAGTGGCGCTGATCGTCGTGGTTTCCGCCGATTCTGGCTCGCCACGGGCATCGTCGCGATGCTCTGGATGCTCGGCGGCAGCACGCCGTTCTTCCGCCTCATCTACGAGCTCGTTCCGGGGACGAAGTTTTTCCGTGCGCCCAGCATGATCATCTATGTCTTCGCGTTCTCGCTCAGCGTGCTCGCCGCGCTCGGCATGGAGCGCGTGCTGGCCCGCGACGTGAACCGCAAGGTCGTGTACGGGTGGGTCGCCCTCGGCGTCGTGGTCGCGCTGCTTGGTACGGGAGGGATGCTGTCGACATTTGCCGAGGCCAAGGCCCGCGGCATCTGGGGCGCGCTCGCGGCGGCGCAGGGCGTTGACCCGGCCGCGTACGGGTCGCGGATCGAGCGAGCGACTGAGAATCGCGGGGCGTTGCTCGTCGGCTCGTGGCGCAGCCTACTCTTTCTTGCCCTTGCGGGCGGAATGCTGCTGGCATGGCTGCGCGGCAAGCTCACGATGCGGCTGGTGAGCGTCGGCGTGGCGCTGGTCGTCGCTGTGGATCTCCTGAGCGTGGCGAAGCAGTACTGGATGTTCCTGCCCCCCGCGTCGTCCATCTATGCGAGCGACCCGGTCATCGAGTTGCTCAAGAAGGAGGCGCAGCCCGGGCGCGTTCTCGTTCGCGCGACGAGCCGCGAGGGGCTGGCTCCGGTCGACCCGTATTTCGGCAACGATGGCGCAGGCAAGGGAACGGGCCTGATGGTCCACGGTATCCGTTCGGTGACGGGCTACCATGGAAACGAACTCGGACGCTATCAGCTGTTGTCGAACACGCCCGTGAGCCAAAACATCGAGGCGCTCATGATCCCGACGTTCTGGCGTCACGAGAATGCGCGGTACCTATACACGAACGCCGTGTTGCCGGACTCGCAGCTCACGTTGCTGGCCGGACCGGTGAAGAACTCCGCCGGTTCCACCGTGTACCTCTATCGGCTCCCGGGGGACAACCCGTACGCGTGGGTGGCTGCCGCGAATGCCAAGGCACCCGATCCCGAGATTGCTCAGGCCGTCCTCGATCCACGCTTCGACCCCATGCGGCTCGCGGTCTACAGCGACACGACCACCCTGGCGATCACGCCGCCGGCCACGCTGCCGGCGCCCCTCACCATCAGCACGACCACGACCAACTATCGGCCGGGCCATGCGACCATCGCGCTCAGCGCACCAGCGCCCGCCAACGCGTCCCTCGTCGTGTCGGAGAACTACTACCCGGGATGGACCGCCACCGTGAATGGGGCTGCCCAGCCGGTCTACCGGGCGAACTACAACCTCATCGGCATTCCGCTGCCTTCTGGCGCCCAGACGGTGGAACTGTCCTTCCACGACGCCGGCGTCACGAACGGCAAGCGGATCACGATAGTTGCCGTACTCACCGCGCTACTCGCCCTCGGCTACGGCGTGGTCATGGACCGGAGGCGCATTGCCTGAGCGGGCTCTCATCATCGTCCCGACCTACAATGAGCGGGAGAACATCGAGCGGCTGATCGAGCGCGCCCTGGCGCAGGATGATCGCATCGAGATGCTGATCGTTGACGACGGGTCGCCGGACGGCACGGGAAAGGTCGTGGACGACATTGCCGCGGAGAATCCGCGCGTGCACGCCCTCCACCGGCCGCGGAAGATGGG